>NZ_JBVHVT010000109.1:0-23983 GCF_055564695.1 Streptomyces sp. NPDC029014 | reverse complement strand
GGCTGTTTTTGTGTCTATCCGTCCCCTCCAGGTGCCCGTTTTTTTTGTTTTGGGGGGGAGGGGGGGGGTTTCTTGTTCCCCCCCCCCCCCCCCCCCCCCCCCCCGCCGGGCCCCGGCCGTCGTACGACCGGGGCCCGGTGTGCCGGGGCGCCCGTGCGGGCCGCCGTTCCCCGGCGCCGGAGGTGTCCGCCGCCGGGGAGGGACGGCTCAGGCGCGGTTGCGGCCCGCCATGCCCGCCATGGCCAGCGCCAGCAGCAGGGCGACGCCGCCCGCGATGACGTTGCTGACCACGGTACGGGTCGTGTCGACGTTGCCGGAGATGCACCACGGGGCCAGGATCGTCCAGGCTCCGATGGCGACCGCGGTCCACGCCATGGCGTGGGTGCGTTCGTAGGCCGAGCCGAGCCCGCTCATGCACAGGCAGTACGCGAGGCCGGCTATCAGGTTGTTCACCGCCAGCGAGGTGAGGTTGCTGAATCCCGCGATCCACGGCGATGCCGCCAGGTACAGGCCCGTGATGAGGGCCAGCGCCTCCACGGCCTGGGCGGCCGGTGTGCTGGTGACCCGCTCGAACCGCGAGCGCATCTCGGCGAGGTCGGGGTGGTGTTCGATGCTGTGCGTGGTCATGGCGGGCCGCCTCCCGTGAAGACTTTATGTGCCCTTTATGGCTTTATGTTGCGCTTGTCCTTTCTCCAGGTCAACGGGTGGACGCGGCCCTTTCGGCGGACCTCCCGGCAGCCCTCCAGTCCGGCCTCCGGCGGATCTCCCGGCAGCCCCGCTCACAGCACCCCTACGGCCTTCAGCGCCACGATCTGGGCAATGGCGGGGCGGGCCGGAGCGTAGAGGTAGCAGACGCCCCCGGAGCCGGACGCGACCTTGCCCGCGGTGTTGTAGCGCTTGGTGCGCAGCCAGACGGTCTCCCACTCGCGCCGCTTGTACACCCGGCGGACGGCGGAGTTGTCCCGCGCGTTCGGGTCGTTGGCGACGATGTCCCCGGCCGCGGTGAAGCCCACGACGGTCATCAGGTGGCCGGCGGTGCCGTAGCCCGCGCCGGTCAGCTCCTCGGCGCGGAAGGACTGCGAGGTGATCACGGGGATGCCGGAGCGGACCAGGGCCTCCAGGTCGGTGAGGGAGCGCAGCCGGGTGACGACGCCTGCGAGCCCCTCGTAGGTGGCGGCGTAGGCGGCGTTGAAGGGCCAGTTCCCGCATCCCCGGTAGGCGTTGTCGTACGTGGCCCGGGCCGCTTGGCAGACCTGCGGGTCGCTGTAGCCGCGGTCCACCCACTCCAGGTCCTTCGCGGCGGGCTTGCGGCCCCAGTACTCGATGACCATCTGGGAGGAGGTGGGGCTGCACCAGGCCTCGCCGCCGTTGTCGTACTCCGGGTACCGGCCGGCGTGGACCTCCTGCGAGTAGCGGGGCACCTTCAGCTCGTGGGCCTGCCCGGAGGGGGTGGAGGCGGTGACGGTGAAGCGGTCCGGGACGTCCGAGGTCACGGCGCCGGCCAGCCACACCGTGGGGCCGTCCGCGGCGCCGGGCCTGCGGTGCAGCGTGAGGCGCAGCTGCCAGGCCGCGATCCGCAGCCCCGCCGTCCGGGCGGGCGCGTCCACGGCGAGGGTGTCGGTCCACACGGTGGACCGGCCGTCGGTCTGCCCGTCCACGGAGGTCCGGCGGATGTCCGCTTCGCCGGAGGCCCAGCGGCCCATGACGTACCAGGGGCCGGCGGTGCCGTCGCCGTACGTGGGGCGCAGATCGACCCGGATCCAGGTGCCGACGGGGGTGGCGGCGTTCCAGGAGGCGATGACCTCGGTTCCGGGGACGGACGAGCGGTGCACCGGGGAGGTCCACACGGCGTACTCCCAGGTGCTCTTCCTCCCGGTGTGCGGGTCGGTGTACTCGGTGCGGCCCGCCGGGGTGCTGATCCGCAGGCCGGGCCGGGCTCCGGCGAGGACGGTGGTGCCCTGGTGGGTGCCGGCCCGCCAGTGGCCGCCGGAGAACCAGAACCGGTTGTCCACGGCGGCACGGGCGGCTGCCCCTGCCCCTGCCTCTGCCCCTGCCCCTGCTCCCGCATCGGCCGCGGAGCCGGCCGCGGCCCCGCCGGCGGCGCCGGCCCCGCCCGACTGCGCCGGACCGCCCGGCTGTCCGGCGGCCGCCGCGGCCCGGCCTCCGGGGACGGTGACTGCCGCTGCGGCGGCCGCGAGGGCGACGGCCAGGACGGCCCTGCGTGGTGTGGGTGCGGTCATCGCGGAATCCCCCAGTGGGTCGGTGAGGCGGATCGGTTCCCCACCCTTCCAGTTCCCGGCTGCGGGGCGGCGACGCCCGGGCCCCGTGTCGGGGTGAACCCGTGTGCGCCGGGTCCGGCCGTAGGCTGGCCGGGTGGAGTCACACCAGTCGCTCGCGACGCTCGCACCGCTCATACCGCTCGCGCGCGAGATCAGCGCCCTGCCCCCGTCCCTCGGCCCCGTACGGCTGATCGGGATCGACGGGCACGCCGGGTCCGGGAAGAGCACCTTCGCCGGGCGGCTCTCCGGGGCCCTGGGCGGGGCGCCCGTACTGCACCTGGACGACGTGGCCACCCACGAGGAGCTCTTCGCCTGGCCGGACCGGCTGCGCGCGCAGGTCCTGGAGCCGCTCGCCGCCGGGCGCCCGGCCCGCTGGACGCCGTACGACTGGGTGGCGCGGCGGTTCGGTCCCGAGCAGGTGCTGGAGCCGGCCCCCGTGCTGATCGTCGAGGGCGTGGGGGCCGGCCGGCGCGCGCTGCGCCCGCACCTGGCGCGGCTGCTGTGGATGGAGACCCCGCGCATCGAGTCCTGGGGGCGGGGACGGCACCGGGACGGGCGTGAGCTCGCCGACTTCTGGGACGGATGGGAGCGCGCGGAGCTCGCGCACTTCTCGGATGACCCTTCGCGCCCCTTCGCGGACACTCTGGTGCGCCAGAGCGGTACGGGATACGAGTGGTCTTCCGGGGCGGGAGCGACCGCCGGAACGGCGGCTTCCGTCACTGAAGGTGACGCACCCGCCCGCTCCTGAGTCCCCCCGGAAAACCGCTTGCGCAGGCGCTCACCGGCCTGCTTGACCTGGGCCCCACACCGGCCTTACGTTCTGAATGCGCGGTCTTTCCAGGCCGCAGCGGACGCGAAGCCCCCGATTGTTCCCCCGTGATCGGGGGCTTCGTTCTGCCCCGGCCCCGCCCCGCGCCCCCGCCGCCCCGGGCCGAACCCCCCGCGATCTTCACCCTGAGTCACATCGGTCCTTGCAGAGCCCCGCGGACCCGTACGCGCCGCACCCTACGTAAGGTGCGTCGCCGCAGGTACGATGCAGCCCTGATTTCATCGGCACGGCGAACAACTCGCGGGAGCGACGCGGGGGTTGCCGGGCACCACGGGGGCAGGCTTGTGGGGGACGTGATGGATTTCGGGACGCCGGGCACTCCGCACGCCCCGGCCGAACTCGCCTGGCTGCGCGGGGTGGACGCCTGCACCATGGGCGCCTACCCGCAGGCCGAGGAGGAGTTCCGGACGGCCGTCCGGCTCGATCCCTCTATGGCCGACGCCTGGCTCGGCCTGCACGCGCTGCGCGTGGACGCCACGACCGCGTTATTGCGCATGTACACCCACCGCGACCGCTTCGGCGAGCAACGGACCCGGCACCGCCGGACCCTGAACTCCTGGTACTGGCTGGGCTGGTGGGTCCAACCGGTACTGGAGAGCCGGCGCGACCTGCTGCTCGCCCACGCCTCGCACTGGCTCGACGGCCGCCACGTGCCCGAACTGGACCAGGCACTGGCCGCACTGCCGCCCGTGGACGCCGATCCGCAGGTCCGGTTCCTGCACGCCTGCCGGGCCTACCTCGTCAAGGACTGGGAGCAGCTGGTCCGACACACCGAACCGCTCGTCGACGACCCGCTGCTCGGCATCGAGGCCGGACTGTTCGGCGGGATGGCCCGGGTCCGGCTGGAGATGTACGGGCAGGCCGAGCCGATGCTCTCGGCCGCCCTGATGCGCTGCCGCAGCGAGCAGCCCCAGCGCAAGGAGCTGCGGTACTGGCTGGCCCGGGCGCACGAGGGGACCGGCCGCAGCGCGGCGGCACTGCCGCTGTACCGGGCCGTGCACCGGGTCGACCCGGCGTTCATGGACACCGCGGCGCGGCTGACCGCGATCGAGGACAGCGAGGACTGCGACGGGTACGCCGGCTACGCCGGAACGGGCTACGAGGCCTACGGCGGGCACGGCGTGAACCAGACCGGCGGCTACGCCGCGGTCACCCTGGGCGGCGGCCCGGCGCAGGACGTGGGCGTCGCGGGCGACGGGCAGCCGGAGCCCCCGGACCCGCTGGCCGTACCCGACCCGCCGGCGCCGCGGTTCGGCGGGCCGGCGGCCGGCCGGGGCGAGGGCGTCCGGCACCACAAGCCCTCCCTCCCCGGGCAGGGCACGCCCGAAGGGCTGCCGGCCGGGCCCGCGGACCCGGAACTCCTGGCCGAGGCGCTCGCGGAACTGGAGCGGATGGTCGGCCTGGAACCGGTGAAACGGCAGGTCAAGGCACTGTCGGCGCAACTGCACATGGCGCGGCTACGGGCCGATCAGGGCCTGCCCGTACAACCCCCGAAACGGCACTTCGTCTTCTCCGGCCCCTCCGGCACGGGCAAGACCACCGTGGCACGGATCCTCGGCCGGGTGTTCTACGCACTCGGGCTGCTCGGCGGCGACCACCTGGTGGAGGCCCAACGGGCCGACCTGGTCGGCGAGTTCCTGGGGCAGACCGCCGTCAAGGCCAACGAGCTGATCGACTCGGCGATCGGCGGGGTCCTCTTCGTCGACGAGGCGTACAGCCTGTCCAACTCGGGCTACAGCAAGGGCGACGCATACGGGGACGAAGCCCTGCAGGTGCTGCTGAAACGGGCGGAGGACAACCGGGACCACCTGGTGGTGATCCTGGCCGGATACCCCGCCGGAATGGACCGGCTGCTGTCCACCAACCCCGGGCTGTCCTCGCGGTTCACCACCCGGGTGGACTTCCCCAGCTACCGGCCGCCCGAACTGACCGCGATCGGCGAGGTGCTGGCCGACGGGAACGGCGACTGCTGGGACGAGGAGGCGCTGGACGAACTGCGCAGCATCAGCGCGCACGTGGTCGAGCAGGGCTGGATCGACGAGCTGGGGAACGGGCGGTTCCTGCGCACGCTGTACGAGAAGAGCTGCGCGTACCGGGACCTGCGGTTGGCAGGGTTCTTCGGGGAGCCGACGCGGGAGGATCTGGCGACGCTGCGGTTGCCGGACCTGATGCAGGCGTACGGGGAGGTCCTCTCGGGGCGGGGCCCCCAGAACCGCCCCCACCCGGACCCACCGCCACCCCCGCTGTAGCGCCGGGTGCCCGCCCTGCCCGGCGCCGCCGACTGCGGCCGCGGCCGTCCGCCACGTGCCGCGGGCTCCGGTCGCGGGGCCTCCGCAGCCACCGCCGCGCCCGCATTGGTGACCGCTGCGCCGCCGCGGGGCTGACGCGGCCGCTGCGCGGAGCCAATCCCCCACCCCGCCCCTTCCCGAAACCGGGACCTCCGCCCCCGGACCCCGTCGCCTCAATCGCCGGCGCGGCTCGAACACGGACCCCCGCCCCTCGACCACCGGCGCGGCTCGAACACGAACCCCCGCCCCTCGACCACCAGCGCGGCTCGAACACGAACCCCCGCCCCTCCACCACCGGCGCGGCTCGAACACGAACCCCCGCCCCTCAACCACCAGCGCGGCTCAAGACTGGGGGCTCCGCCCCGGACCCCGCGCCTCAAACGCCGGCGAGGCTGGATGGGCGGCGACGCCCGTAATTGCCGCGGAGCCGCACCGTCCAGCCCGCGCGGCGTTTGAGCGCGCCGGGCGCGCAGCGCCCGGAACGGGGTCCGGGGCGGAGCCCCGAACAGCCAGCCCCGCCGGCGTTTGAGGCACGGGGGGTCCGGGGGCGGAGCCCACGGTTTCGGGAAGGGGCGGGGTGGGGGACAGCCCCGCAGGGATCCGCCCCGCCCGTGCGGGCCCAGCTCCCGCCGGGGCCGCCCCGGCAGGGTGCGGGGGCAGACCTGCGCGGGTCCGGGTTGCCGGGCTCCGCACCGTGGGCCAGCGCGGAGCCCCGCGGGATCGGCCGCGGGCCCGCGGGGATCCGGGGCCGGAGCCCCTCGGGGCTCCGCGGGGATCCGGGGCCCTCGGGGATCCGCGGCCGATTCCCGCGGGGCTCCGCGTCGGGCCGGGGCGGGGGCCCGCGGGGCGTCAGGCGGTCAGGGCGCGTTGGGGGTCACGGCGCGCCGGGATGCGGTGGGCCGGGTCCCGGACCTCGCCGACCAGCATCTCCAGCACGTCCTCCAACGCGACCAGGCCGAGGATCCGGCCGCCCGGATCCGCCACCTGCGCCAGGTGGGTGGCGTCGTGCCGCATGACGCTCAGCGCGTCGTCCAGCGGAAGCGTGGCGGACAGTGTCGGCATGCGCCGCCACACCCGCTGCGGCACCGCCCGCTCCCGGTCCTCCAGCTCGAGGACGTCCTTCACGTGCACGTAGCCCATGAAGGCGCCGCCCTCCGAGCGGACGGGGAACCGGGAGTACCCGGTGCGGACCGTCAGCTGCTCGATCTGCCGCGGCGTGGCCCCGGGCCCGACCGTGACCAGCCGGTCGCGGGCGAGCAGCACGTCCGTCACCCGGCGGCTGCCCAGCTCCAGGGCGTCCTCCAGCCGCTCCTGCTCGCGGGGTTCGAGGAGCCCGGCCTGCCGGGAGTCCTCGACGAGCCGGCCGAGCTGGGCGCTGGTGTACACGGCCTCCACCTCGTCCTTCGGCTCGACCTTGAAGAGCCGCAGCACGACGGCGGCGCAGGCCCCGAGCGCGGTCGTGATCGGCCCGCAGAGGCGGGCGAACGCGACCAGGCCGGGGCTGAACCACAGGGCGGTCCGCTCGGGGGCGGCCATCGCGAGGTTCTTCGGGACCATCTCGCCGATGACGAGGTGCAGGAAGACCACGGCGGCGAGCGCGACGGCGTAGCCGAGGGGGTGGATCAGGCCCTGCGGGACGTGGAGGGCGTGGAAGACGGGTTCCAGCAGCTGGGCCACGGTGGGTTCGGCGACCGCGCCGAGGGTGAGCGAGCACAGGGTGATGCCGAACTGGGCGGCGGCCATCATCCGCGGCAGGTTCTCCAGGCCGTGGAGGACCTGGCGGGCCCGTTTGGACCCGGCCGCGAGGGGCTCGATCTGGCTGCGGCGTACGGAGACGAGGGCGAACTCGGCGCCGACGAAGAAGCCGTTGGCGAGGACGAGGAGCAGGGCGAACAGGAGTTGGAGCGCGCTCACCGGCCCGCCGCCTCGAGTTCGGCCGGGGCGGCCTGGCTGGGCGCGGTGCGCACCAGGCGGACCCGTTCGGCGCGGTAGCGGCCGACCTGGCGGACGGAGAGCTTCCAGCCGGGGAGTTCGGCCCGGTCGCCGGGGGCGGGGATGCGGCCGAGGAGGTCCGCGACGAGGCCGGCGACGGTCTCGTACGGGCCGTCGGGCACGTCCAGGCCTATGCGGCGCAGGGTCTGCACGCGGCAGCTGCCGTCGGCCTCCCAGGACGGGCGGCCGTCCTCGGCGGGGACCGCGGCCAGCTCGGGGCCGCCGTCCTCGGCGAAGTCGTGCTCGTCGCGGACTTCGCCCACGAGCTCCTCCACGATGTCCTCCAGGGTGACGACGCCCGCGGTGCCGCCGTACTCGTCGACGACCACGGCCATCGGCTGTTCGCTGCGCAGCCGCTCCAGCAGCGGCTGCACCGGCAGGGAGCCGGGCACCAGCAGCGGGGGGACGCTGATCCGGGCCACGGTGGTGCGGGCGCGTTCGGCTTCGGGCACGGCGAGGGCGTCCTTGAGGTGGACGACGCCGGTGACCTCGTCGATGCGCTCGCGGTAGACCGGGAAGCGGGACAGGCCGGTGGCGCGGGTGAGGTTGAGCACGTCGGCGGCGGTGGCCGTGTGCTGGAGGGCGCTGACCTTCACCCGGGGGGTCATCACGAGCTGGGCCGTGAGCTCGCCGAGCGAGAGGGTCCGGACGAAGAGGTCGGCGGTGTCCTGTTCGAGGGCGCCGGCCTGGGCCGAGTGGCGGACCAGGGAGACCAGTTCGCCGGGAGTGCGGGCGGAGGCGATCTCCTCGGCCGGTTCCACGCCGAAGGCCCGGACGAGCCGGTTGGCGACGGCGTTGAGGCCGGCGATGACCGGCCGGAAGGCGCGGGAGAACACGGCCTGCGGGCCGGCCACGAAGCGTGCGACCTGGAGCGGCCGGGAGACCGCCCAGTTCTTCGGGACGAGTTCGCCGACGACCATCTGGACGGCTGAGGCGAGCAGCATGCCGATGCCGACGGCGACGCCGGAGACGGCTCCGGCGGGCAGGCCGGTGGCCTCCAGCGGCCCGGCCAGCAGTGCGGCGAGGGCCGGTTCGGCGAGCATGCCGACCACGAGGGAGGTGATGGTGATGCCGAGCTGGGTGCCGGAGAGCTGGAACGACAGCTCTCGCAGGGCCTTGACCACCGTACGGGCACGGCGGTCGCCGTCGGCTGCGGCGCGCTCGGCCTCGGGCCGCTCCACCGTGACGAGGCCGAACTCGGCCGCCACGAAGAAGCCGTTGGCGAGGATCAGGGCGAAGGCCGCAAGGAGCAGGAGTAGCGGGATGGTCATGCGGCCGCCTCCGCGGGGAGGGCGGCGCGGGTACTACCGGACGGTCCGTCCATTGCCGGAGGGAGTCACTCCTCGAGTTGCAGGTGCCCACGGGCCTCGGGGTCCCGGGGCCGGCGGAAGGGCGCACGGCTGCGCCCCGCCACCAGGGTAGTCATTGAGATCGCCGCCGCAATGGGACGCAGCGGTCCGCTTGTCGGCGGCGGCCGTCTCAGTGGTCGTGGCGCCCGGTTCCGCGGGCTTCGGCGAGGGCGCGCAGGGCGCGGGCGTCGCCGATGGCCTGCTGCTTGGCCACGCCGGGCTGGATGCCCAGGGCGGGCAGGCTGGTGCCGTCGCTGAGGTCCAGGAACACCCAGGGGTCGCCGGGGCGGAGGTTGACGCGCAGGATCTGCGCCCACTCCAGGCGGCGGGTGGTGGTGAGGTTGACCACGGTGACGCCCGTCTCGTCCGCGACCACCTTGGGGCGGCTGAGCAGGACGAGGACGGAGGTCAGCAGGACGGCGGTGAAGACGAAGCTGATCCGCTCCCCGCCGCTGAGGTTCTCCAGCATGACGGCGATCGCGGTGATCGTGGCGAACATGGCGAGCCCGACGCTCAGCAGCACGACCCGGGTGCGGGTCGGCCGGAAGGTGACCGGCAGGGCGGGCAGTGCGGGCTGGGCGGCGGACTCGGCCATGGTGCTGGTGATGCCTTCTTCAGGGGGCGTACGGGTCGGGCGACGGCGTACGGGCGGGCGTACGGGTCTGCGTACGCGTCACAGGCGGCAGGCGTGGATCGAGGTGGTGAGGATCGCGCGGGCGCCGAGCTCGTACAGGTCGTCCATGATCCGCTGGGCGTCCTTGGCGGGGACCATCGCGCGGACGGCGACCCAGCCCTCGTTGTGCAGCGGGGAGACCGTCGGGGACTCCAGGCCCGGGGTGAGGGCGACGGCGCGTTCGAGGTGCTCGGCGCGGCAGTCGTAGTCCATCATCACGTAGCTGCGGGCGACGAGGACGCCCTGGAGGCGCCGCAGGAACTGCTGCACCTGCGGGTTGTCCGTCTCGGCGCCGGTGCGGCGGATGACGATGGCCTCGGACTTGAGGATCGGCTCGCCGACGACTTCGAGGCCGGCGTTGCGCAGGCTGGTGCCGGTCTCGACGACGTCCGCGATGATCTCGGCGACGCCGAGCTGGATGGCGGTCTCGACCGCGCCGTCCAGGTGCACGACGGAGGCGTCGATGCCCTGGTCGGCGAGGTGCTTGGCGACGATGCCCTCGTAGGAGGTGGCGATCGTCATCCCGTGGAAGTCCTCGGGGCCCTTCGCGGTGCCGGGCTTGGTGGCGTAGCGGAAGGTGGACCTGCCGAAGCCGAGGGGAAGGATCTCCTCGGCGTTGGCGCCCGAGTCGAGCAGGAGGTCGCGGCCGGTGATGCCCACGTCGAGGCGGCCGGAGGCGACGTAGATCGCGATGTCCTTGGGGCGGAGGTAGAAGAACTCCACCTCGTTCTCGAGGTCGACGACCACGAGCTCCTTGGACTCCTTGCGCTGGCGGTAGCCGGCCTCATGGAGCATCGCCGACGCCGCTCCGGAGAGTGAGCCCTTGTTGGGGACGGCGATGCGCAGCATGAGGCTTCCTTCAGTGCGGGGTGCGATGGGTGTGTGTGGTGTGGGTGTGTCTAGAGGTGCTTGTAGACATCGTCGAGGGAGATCCCGCGCGCCACCATCATCACCTGGACGTGGTACAGCAGCTGGGAGATCTCCTCGGCGGCGGCTTCCTTGCCCTCGTACTCGGCGGCCATCCAGACCTCGGCGGCCTCCTCGACGACCTTCTTGCCGATGGCGTGGACGCCCTTGGCGACCAGTTCGGCTGTGCGGGAGGTGCCGGGATCGCCGGCAGCGGCCTTGGCCTGGAGCTCCGTGAAGAGCTCTTCGAAGGTCTTGAGGGGTTCGTTCGCCATGATGGTCCTCAGAATACGGGGTTGTCGGCCGCCACTCAGCGCCAGGGTTCGCTGACGGACCGCAGGGTGGCTGCGGTGGAGACGGCGGCGATGACCGCTTCGTGCCCCTTGTCCTCGTTCGACCCCTCAAGGCCGGCGCGATCCAGCGCCTGTTCCTCGTTGTCGCAGGTCAGAACGCCGAAGCCGACGGGGACTCCGGTGTCGATCGACACCTGTACCAGGCCCTGGGTGACGCCCTGGCAGACGTAGTCGAAGTGCGGGGTGCCGCCGCGGATGACCACGCCGAGGGCGACGACGGCATCGTAACCGCGACCGGCGAGTACCTTCGCCACCACCGGCAGCTCGAAGCTGCCGGGCACGCGGAGCACGGTGGGCTCGTCGATGCCCAGCTCGTGCAGGGCGCGCAGGGCGCCGTCGACGAGACCGTCCATGACCTTCTCGTGCCACTGCGCCGCGATGACGGCGACCCGAAGGTCTCCGCAGTTCCTCACGCTCAGTTCGGGTGCGCCCTTGCCGCTCACTGCTGTGCTCCTCGGTGGTTCGTGTTCGTGTGTTCGTGGTGGTGGTGCGTGGTCCGGGTGTACGGGTGTACGGGTGTACGGGTGTCGTGCTACTGGTTGCCGCAGGCGGCGGGCACGGTCTCGCCCAGCCAGGGCAGGTCGTGTCCCATCCGGTCCCGCTTGGTGCGCAGGTACCGCAGATTGTGCTCGCCCGCCTCGATCGGCATCGGCTCCCGGTCGTTGACGGCGATGCCGTGCCGGACGAGGGCGGCGGTCTTGTCGGGGTTGTTGGTCAGCAGCCGGACGCTGCGGACGCCGAGGTCGGCGAGGATCTGCGCGCCGGCGGCGTAGTCGCGGGCGTCGGCCGGGAGGCCGAGTTCGAGGTTGGCGTCGAGGGTGTCGCGGCCGCGCTCCTGGAGCTCGTACGCGCGCAGCTTGGACACCAGTCCGATGCCGCGCCCCTCGTGACCGCGGAGGTAGACGACGACGCCGCGGCCCTCCTCCTTGATGCGGGCCATGGAGGCGTGCAGCTGGGGGCCGCAGTCGCAGCGCAGGGAGTGGAAGATGTCGCCGGTCAGGCATTCGGAGTGGACCCGGACGAGGACGTCCTCGCCCTGGCCGACCTCGCCGTGGACGAGGGCGACGTGTTCGACGCCGTCGACGGTGGAGCGGTAGCCGTACGCGGTGAAGTCGCCGAAGGAGGTCGGCAGGGTGACTTCGGCCTCGCGGCGGACGGTCGGCTCGGCGGAGCGCAGGTAGTCGATCAGGTCGGCGATGGAGATGATCGACAGGCCGTGCTTGCGTGCGAACGGGATCAGCTCGGGCAGCCGGAGCATGACGCCGTCCTCGCCGGCGATCTCGACGATCGCACCGACGGGGCGCAGGCCGGCGAGGCGGGCGAGGTCGACGGCGGCCTCGGTGTGGCCGTTGCGGACGAGGACGCCGCCGGGCTTGGCGCGCAGCGGGAAGATGTGGCCGGGGCGGACGAAGTCGGAGGGCTCGCAGGACCCGTCGGCGAGCAGGCGCAGGGTGGTGGCGCGGTCGGCGGCGGAGATGCCGGTGGTGACGCCGTGCGAGGCGGTCGCGTCGACGGAGACGGTGAAGGCGGTCTTCATCGACTCGGTGTTGTTCTGCACCATCTGGGGCAGTTCGAGCCGGTCCAGCTCGGGGCCCTCCATGGGGGCGCAGATCAGCCCGCGGCACTCGCTCATCATGAACGCGACGATCTCGGGCGTGATCTTCTCGGCAGCGACGACGAGGTCGCCCTCGTTCTCGCGGTCCTCGTCGTCGACGACGACCACGGGTCGGCCGGCCGCGATGTCGCGGATGGCCTGCTCGACGGGGTCGAGCCGGAAGGACTCCTCGAGGAGGGCGTCGAAGTCGGGGACGGGCTTGAGGGTGGTCATGCCGTTGCTCCTTCCAGGGCCGGGGCGGGGGTGGTGCGCGAGCGCTGGTACCAGTCGTGGGCGCCCCACAGGACGAGCGCGAAGTAGACGACGTAGACGAGGCCGGAGAAGGCCAGGCCGTTGGTGAAGGCGAGGGGGACGCCGACGAGGTCGACGAGGAGCCAGGCGAACCAGAACTCCACGAGGCCGCGGGCCTGGGCGACCATCGCGACGACGGTGCCGACGAAGATGTAGGCGTCGGCCCACGGGCTCCACGACAGGTCCGGGTAGAGGGTGAACAGGCCGCCGACGGCGAGGGTGCCGAGGGCCGCGCCGGCCAGGAGCAGCCCGCGCTCGGCCCAGGTGCCGGTGCGTACGGCGAGGGAGCCGTCCTGGGCCTGCCGCTTGCCGCGGTGCCAGGCGCTCCAGCCCCAGGCGGCCACGCCGATGACGAGGAGCTGCTTGCCGACGCCGCCGGAGAGGTGGGCGGAGGCGTAGGCGGCGACGAGGATGACGCCGGAGAGCAGCTGGGCGGGCCAGGTCCAGATGGAGCGGCGCCAGCCGAGGGCGAGGGCGGCGAGGCCGATCAGGTTGCCGATCATGTCGGACCAGATGACCTTCTGTCCGAAGACGGTGAAGGCCTCTGCGTTGAGCCAGCTCAGGGCGGTCACCGGTCGGTCTCCTTCGCTTCGTCGGCGCGCGCGGCGAGGGGGTCGACGCCGGCGGCGAGCAGGCGCTCGACGTACTTGGCGAGGACGTCGACCTCCAGGTTGACCGGGTCGCCGGGCTGCTTGATGCCGAGCGTGGTCAGCGCGAGGGTGGTGGGGATGAGGCTGATGGTGAAGTAGTCGGCGGCGGCCTCGACCACGGTGAGGCTGACGCCGTCGACGGTGATGGAGCCCTTCTCCACGACGTACCGTGCGAGGTTCTCCGGGAGGGAGACCTTGACGATCTCCCAGTGCTCGGAGGGGGTGCGGGCGAGGATCGTGCCGGTGCCGTCCACGTGTCCCTGGACGAGGTGGCCGCCGAGCCGTCCGCCGAGGGCCATGGGGCGCTCCAGGTTGACGCGGGAGCCGGCCTGCAGGGCGCCGAGGCTGGAGCGGTTGAGGGTCTCCTGCATGACGTCGGCGGTGAACTCGCCGTCGGTGGTGTCCACGACGGTCAGGCAGACCCCGTTGACGGCGATGGAGTCGCCGTGCTTGGCGCCGTCGGTGACGAGGGGGCCGCGCAGGCGGAAGCGGGAGGCTTCCGAGAGCTGCTCGACGGCGGTGACCTCACCCAGTTCTTCGACGATTCCGGTGAACACTCAGTGCTCCTTGTGGGCGGTGGTGGGGACGGCGGTGATGCGCAGGTCGGTGCCGGTGCGGACGGCCTCGGTGATCTCCAGGCGGACCGCGCGGGCGATGGTGGTGATGCCGGCGCCGGCGAGGGCGGCGGGTCCGGCGCCGAGGAGGGCCGGGGCGACGTAGCCGATGACGCGGTCGACGGCGCCGGCTTCGAGGAAGGATCCGGCCAGGGTGGGGCCGCCTTCGAGGAAGAGGGCGCGGACGCCGCGGGCGTACAGCGCGGTGAGCAGGTCGTGGACGCCGATGCGGCCGTCGTGCAGGGGCAGCCGGAGCACGTCGGTGCCGGGCGGCAGGTGCCGGGTGTCGGCGTCCTCGCCGACGACGAGCAGGGTGGGTGCGGCGTCGTCGAGGATGCGGGCGGTCGGCAGGAGGGTGGCGCGGGTGTCGAGGGCGACGCGCAGCGGCTGGGTGGCGCCGTCGATGCCGCGGACGGCGAGGTGCGGGTCGTCGGCGCGCAGGGTGCCGCCGCCGACGAGGACGGCGTCGGACTCGGCGCGCAGGCGGTGGACGTCGGCGCGGGACTCCGGGGAGGTGATCCAGCGGCTGGTGCCGTCGGCGGCGGCGCTGCGTCCGTCGAGGGTGGCGGCGTACTTCCAGGTCACGTGGGGCCGGCCGAGTCGTACGGCGGTCAGCCAGGCGGCGTTGCCGGCCTCGGCCTCGGCCTGGAGGAACCCGCCCTCGGCGGGGATCCCGGCGGCGCGCAGGGTGGTGGCGCCGCCGCTGGCCTGCGGGTTCGGGTCGGGGACGGCGTAGACGACGCGGCTGACGCCGGCCTCGATCAGGGCCTGGGCGCAGGGGCCGGTGCGGCCGGTGTGGTTGCAGGGCTCCAGGGTGACGTAGGCGGTGGCGCCGCGGGCGGCGGTGCCGGCCGCGCGCAGGGCGTGGACCTCCGCGTGCGGGCCGCCGGCGCGTTGGTGCCAGCCCTCGCCGACGACGGTGCCGGAGGCGTCGGTGATGACGCAGCCGACGATCGGGTTGGGGCTGGTGGAGCCGAGGCCGCGGGCCGCGAGTTCGACGGCGCGGCGCATGGCGCGGGCGTCCGCCTCCGCGTCGTGCGGTGCGTGCGCGGCGTGGGGTGCCACCGGGTCCTCCTGCCTCTTCGGGCACGGACTCCGGGGCCTGTCGGGCTACGACAGATGAGCGGTACAGGCACGCGGGGACGCCGATGCCGGAGGAACGGTCCGCTCGGGACGCGTCCCGGGAGGACGCGTACGGGGACCGCCGACGGCGGCGTACCGGTGTGACTGCCCGCCGCGCACTGCCTCCCATCCGGACTTTAACCGTCGGTCCAGGAATTTCACCTGGTCAACCGGCCGCTGGCTGCGGACGGGTCGCGGACTATACCGCCGGTTCGGAATTGCACCGACCCCGGAGTGCGCTGCTTCTACTGGTACTCCTGCCAGTCTGCCACGGGCGATCGGGAGCCATGCGGGAGAAATGCTGTGGCCTGAGTCACAAGCGGGTGGTTCCGGCGGAGTCTGTCAAGTGCACCGGGATTGGTCCAGACCTATTGACGACTTGGTCTAGTCCTCTTAACGTTCCCTTCACCCTCCCCGGGAGACGGCCCGTCAGATGTGCGCACGTCGCGGGCCGACACGCACCACTTCCCTGCCTGCTGTGTCCTGCACTCCTCCCTTCCCCAGGAGGCACCATGCTGTCCCCCACACGCACGAGAGCACTGCTCCTGGCAGCCGGCGCGGCGATCGCCGGGCTGCTGGCGGGCGGGCTCTCGGCGGGCGTCTCGCACGCCGCCGACAACGAGTCCTGCCGGCCGGACGGCCTCTACCGGACCCCCGGGGTCGACGTCCCGTACTGCTCGGTCTACGACGCCGAGGGCCGCGAGAAGATGGGCTCCGACCACCAGCGGCGCGTGATCGGCTACTTCACCGGCTGGCGCACCGGCAAGAACGGCCAGCCCGCCTACCTTGCGAACGACATCCCGTGGGACAAGATCACCCACATCAACTACGCCTTCGCCCACGTCGGCGGCGACAACAGGATCTCGGTCGGCCCGGACGGCCCGGACAACGCCGCCACCGGCATGACCTGGCCGGGCGTGGCCGGGGCCGAGATGGATCCGGCGCTCCCCTACAAGGGCCACTTCAACCTGCTGACCAAGTACAAGAAGCAGCACCCGGACGTGAAGACCCTGATCTCGGTGGGCGGCTGGGCCGAGACCGGCGGCTACCTCGACGACAACGGCGCCCGGGTGAACTCCGGCGGCTTCTACGCGATGGCGACCCACCCGGACGGCTCCGTCAACCAGGCGGGCATCAACACCTTCGCCGACTCCGCCGTCGCCTTCGTCAAGAAGTACGGCTTCAACGGCGTCGACATCGACTACGAGTACCCGACGTCGATGAAGGACGCGGGCAACCCGCTGGACTGGCCGACGGCCAACGCCCGCCGGGCCGGTCTGGTCAAGGGCTACGACGCGCTGATGAAGACCCTCCGCGAGAAGCTGGACCGGGCCGGCGCCGCCGACGGCAGGCACTACCTGCTGACCGTCGCCGCCCCGTCCTCCGGCTACCTGCTGCGCGGCATGGAGACGTACCAGATGCAGAAGTACCTGGACTACGTCAACATCATGTCCTACGACCTGCACGGCGCCTGGAACGAGTACGTCGGCCCCAACGCCTCCCTCTTCGACGACGGCAAGGACGGCGAGCTCGCCGCCGCCGGCGTCTACGGCTCCCAGCAGTACGGCGGCATCGGCTACCTCAACACCGACTGGGCGTACCACTACTTCCGCGGTTCCATGCCGGCCGGCCGGATCAACATCGGGCTGCCGTACTACACCCGCGGCCACAAGAACGTGCAGGGCGGCACCGACGGGCTGTGGGGCAAGGCCGCGGCCACCGGATGCCCGGCCGGCTCGGGCCTGACCAAGTGCGGCGACGGGGCGGTCGGCATCGACAACCTGTGGCACGACAAGGACGACAACGGCAACGAGGCCCCGGCGGGCTCGAACCCGATGTGGCACGCCAAGAACCTGGAGAAGGGGATCGTCGGCGACTACGTCACCCGGTACGGCTTCCCGGCGAACACCACCCTCACCGGCACCTACGTCCGCAAGTACGACGCCACCCTGGTCGCGCCCTGGCTGTGGAACGCGCAGAAGAAGGTCTTCCTGTCCACCGAGGACGAGCAGTCCGTGGCCGCCAAGGCCGACTACGTGGTCGACCGCGGCATCGGCGGGACCATGGTGTGGGAGATGGCGGGCGACTACGCCTGGAACGCCGCCAAGGGCCAGTACGAGATGGGCTCCACGCTCACCTCGCTGATGTACGACAAGTTCAGGGCCGCGACCCCGTACGGGGCGAAGAAGGCCGGCACCACCGCGCTGCCGGACCGGGCCGTCGACGTGAAGGTCGAGTTCACCGACTTCAAGCTCGGCGACTCGAACTACCCGATCACCCCCAAGATCAGGATCACCAACAACACCGGGGTCGCGCTGCCCGGCGGCACCGAGTTCCAGTTCGACTACGCGACCTCGGCCCCGAACAACGCCTCCGACCAGTCCGGCTTCGGCACCAAGGTGATCAGCAGCGGCCACACCGGTCCCAACACCGGCGGTCTGAAGGGCGATTTCCACCGGGTCTCGCTGAAGCTGCCGGCCTGGCAGTCGCTGGCCCCGGGCGCCTCCGTCGACCTGGCGTTCAACTACTACCTGCCGGTGTCCACCCCCTCCAACTGGACGGTGAACGTCTCCGGCACCACGTTCGCCCTGGCCGGCGACCTGGCCCGCGGCACCACGCTGGTGGAACCGGGCGGCGGCTCCCAGCCCCCGACGAGCCAGCCGCCCACGAGCCAGCCCCCGACCAGCCAGCCGCCCACGAGCCAGCCCCCGACCAGCCAGCCGCCGGGCGGCACCTGCAGCAACCCGGCGTACGTGGCGGGCAGCGTCTACACCGGCGGGGCGGTCGTCTCCCACAAGGGCCGCAACTGGCGGGCCCAGTGGTGGACGCAGAACGAGGAGCCCGGCACCACCGGCGACTGGGGCGTCTGGAAGGACCTGGGCGCCTGCTGACCCCGGGGGGCACGGCAGGGGACGGCCCGAGGGGGGCAAGAGGTGAGGACCTGGTGGCCCGGCGGCCGCCGGGTCCTCGCCGTCCACCGGGTCCCTCCGCGAGGTCCGCCCGCCCGGTCCGCCCGAACGCCCGGTCCGTCCGCCGGGTCGGTGCGCCCGTACCCTGCTGCGGTGACCACTTCTGCCGCCGCCCGCACCGCGGAGTTCGAGGAGCACCGGTCCCGGATGTTCGGCATCGCCTACCGCATGCTCGGCTCCGCCGGCGAGGCCGAGGACACCGTCCAGGACGCCTGGCTGCGGTGGAGCGCGGCGGACCGCGGCGACGTCGAGCACCCCGGCGCCTGGCTGGCGAAGGCCGTCACCCACCTGTGCCTGAACCGGCTCACCTCGGCGCGGGCCCGGCGCGAGGAGTACGTCGGGCCCTGGCTGCCGGAGCCCGTCCTCACCGACTCGGGCGCGCTCGGGCCGCTGGAGTCGGCGGAGCAGCGCGACAGCGTCTCGATGGCCCTGCTGGTCCTGCTGGAACAGCTCACTCCGGTGGAGCGGGCCGTGTACGTGCTGCGCGAGGCCTTCGCGTACGGCCACCGGGAGATCGCCGGACTCCTCGACCTGTCCGAGGCCAACTGCCGGCAGCTCCACCGGCGGGCGTCGGCCCGGGTGGCGCAGGGCCGCGCCGCGGAGGGCCGGTCGGCGGCCGCGGGGCGGGGGCGCTCCGAGGCGGACCCGGCGCGCTGGCGCGGGCTGGTGGAGACCTTCCTCGCGGCGGCCCGGGACGGCGACCTGGCCCGGCTGGAGGGCATGCTCACCGCCGACGTGCGGTACGTGTCGGACGGCGGCGGCGTGGTGAGCGCGGCGCGGCGGCCGGTCGTCGGCCGGAACCGGGTGGCCCGGTTCCTGGTCGGGGCGCTGCAGAAGTACGCCGCGGGCCTCCCGCTCGACCTCGCCGTGGTCAACGGGGAGCCGGCGCTGGTCGTCGGCGGCGCCGGGGTGCTGGTGGTGGAGTTCGAGGACGGGCTGGTGCGGGACGTGCGGGCGGTGGTCAACCCGTACAAGGTGGAATTCCTGCGGCGCCAGCTGTCACATTCCTGACCGCTGTCCAATCCCTGCTGGTGAAAGCGATTCCCCAGGGAAGGTACGGACACCATGAGCACGATCCTCGTCACGGGCGGAACGGGAACCCTCGGCACGCTGGTCGTCGCCCGGCTGCGGGCGGCGGGCCACGACGTGCGGGCCCTCAGCCGGCGCTCCCGGGAGCACCCGGTCGACCTGACGGACGGCCGGGGGCTGGACGCGGCGATGGCCGGCGCGGAGGTGGTCGTGCACTGCGCGTCCAGTCCGCGCGGCGGGGACGACGTGGCCGCCGGGCACCTGATCGACGCGGCCCGGCGGGCGGGGACCGTCACGAACGTCGTCTACATCTCGATCGTGGGCGTGGACGTGGTCCCGTTCGGTTACTACCGGGTCAAGCACCGGGTGGAGCGGATGCTCCTGGAGTCGGGGCTGGGCGTGACCATCCTGCGGACGACGCAGTTCCACGACCTGGTGGCGGCGGTCACGGACGCGGTCGCGAAGGTGCCGCTGGTGCCGGTCGTGCTGCCGAAGGGGGTGCGGGTGCAGCCGGTCTCCGTGGCGGAGGTCGCCGACCGGATGGCCGAGCTGGCGGTGCCCGCCGCGGCGGGCCGGGTCCCCGACATGGGCGGGCCCGAGGTGCGCACGCTGGTGGAGCTGGGGCGGGCGTACCTGGAGGCGACGGGCCGCGGCGGGCGCCGGGTGCTCGCGCTGCCGCTGGCGGGCAAGGCGTACGCGGCCTTCCTGCGCGGCGGCAACCTGACCCCGCAGCACGCCGTCGGCGAGGTCACCTTCGCCGACTACCTGGCCGCCCGGTCCTGAACCGGGCGGCGGTCCCACACGGTCGCGGCGCGGGGCGCAACCGGGCACCGGCGCGGGCGCGGGCGCGGACGGGCTGTCGGCAGGCACCGGCGGGCTGCGGGCAGGCACCGGCCGCAAGCACCGGATGCCTCTCGGGCGGGCACCGGGCCGACGTCGGGCAGGCGCCCGTCGGGCCGTCGACCACGGCGACCGCGCCGGTCAGGTGCCGAAGAGGACCGCCTGGGCGGCGTCGGCCGCGGCGAGCCGGGCTCCGGCGAGGACCGCCGGGTCACCGAGGGCGGTGGCCCGGACGGAGGTCGGTACGGGGGTCAGGGCGGCGAGCCGGCGGGCGACGCGGTCCGCGAGGGCGGTTCCGCCCGCGTGGCCGATCTCCCCGCCGAGCACCACGCACCCGGGGTCGAGGACGGCGGTGACGGCGGCCGCGCCGAGGGCGATCCGCTCGGCGAGGGCGTCGAGGAAGGCGTCCCCGGCGGCTCCGGCCACCGCGTCGCGCACCGGCCCGGTGAAGCCGTGCGCGGCGGCGAGCCCGGCCACCGCGGCCCGGGCGGCCAGACTGTGGAAGCCGCCCGCGCAGTCGGCGCCGGAGGGCAGGGCCCCCGTGCCCGGCACGGGGAGGAAGCCGATCTCGCCCGCGCCCCCGGAGGCCCCCCGGCGCAGCCGGCCGTCCAGGACCACGGCCGCGCCGACCCCGGCGCCGAGCCACAGCAGGACGAAGGAGTCCGCGTCCCGGGCGGCGCCCACGCGCTGCTCGGCCAGTGCGGCCAGGTTGGTCTCGTTCTCCACGGCCACCTGTGCGGGCAGTCGCCGCTGGAGGGCGGCCACCAGGTCCCGGTGCCAGGCCGGTAGCCCGGCGGTGCTGCGCAGTTCCCCGCCGGCCCGCGCCACCAGGCCGGGGGCGCCGACCACCACCGTGTGCAGCCGGTCCGCGCCGGCCTCGGCCGCCAGCGCTTCCAGCACGTCGACGGCCTCCTCGACCGCGTCCACGGGCAGCGCCCGCTCGGCCAGGGGGCGGCCGAGCAGGTCGGTGACCACTGCGGTCGCGCTGTCGGTCCGTACGTCCAGGGCCGCGAGGTGGGCGCGGCGGGCGACGATCCCGTACACCCGGGCGTTGGGGCCGCGGCGCTGCTCGCCGGACTCGCCCACGACCTCGACCAGCCCGGCCTCGGTGAGCCGCTCGACCAGGTCGGCCACCGAGGGGCGGGACAGACCGGTCAGCGCCTTGAGCTGAGCGGCCGTCAAGGGGCCCTCCTCCCGCAGCAGGCGCAGGGCGAGGCGGTCGTTGAGGGCGCGGGCGGTGCTCGGCGAGGCGGGGGACGGGGCGGCGGTCGGCCGGACCTTGGCAGCAGTCACGGCCCCATCCTAGGGAGCTCTCCTTACCATCAGGCAGCCTTCCTGATAGTTTCGTGTCCATGACCGGGGAATCCGATCCCAGCCCCGCGCGGCTGCGCCGCGCCCGCCTCGCCATCGCCGCCGTCTTCTGCGTCCACGGGGCCGTCACCGGCTCCTTCGCCACCCGTATCCCCTGGATCCAGGACCACGCCCAGCTCGGGGCGGGCGCCCTCGGCCTCGCCCTCGCCTTCCCCGCGCTCGGCGCGGCGCTCGCCATGCCGCTGGCCGGGCGGGTCAACCACCGCCTCGGGGCCCGGCCCGCGCTGCGCGTGATGCTGGCCCTGTGGACGCTGTCCCTCGCCCTGCCCTCCCTGGCCCCGAACCTGCCGGCGCTGTGCGCGGCGCTCTTCGCCTACGGGGCCGCCTCCGGAATGTCGGACGTGGCCATGAACGCGCTCGGCGTGGAGACCGAGAACCGGCTCGGCCGCTCGGTGATGTCCTCGCTGCACGGGATGTGGAGCGCCGGCGCCCTGCTGGGTTCGGCCGCCGGTACCGCCGCCGCGCACGCGGGGGCGGGGGCGCAGCTGCACCACCTGCTGGCCGCGCTGGTGTTGACCGCGGCCGGGCTGGTCGCCGTACAGGGCGTACTGGACCTGCGCAGCGGGGCGGACGAGCCGGCACCGCCGCACTTCGCGCGGCCGCCGGCGTCCGTGCTGCTGATCGGCCTGATCGGGTTCTGCGCGGTCTTCGCGGAGGGGGCGAGCCTGGACTGGTCGGCGGTCTACCTGCGGGACGTGCTGGACTCGGACGCCGGTCTCGCGGCCGCGAGCACCACGGCGTTCGCGCTCACCATGACCCTCGCACGGCTCGCCGGGGACCGGGTGGTGGACCGGTTCGGGGCGGTGCGGACCGTCCGGGCGGGCGGGGCGCTGGCCACGGCGGGGGGCCTGCTGGTGGTGACGGCCCGGCATCCGGCCGCGGCCATGGCGGGTTTCGGACTGATCGGGCTCGGCGTCGCGGTGGTGGTGCCGCTGGCCTTCGCGGCGGCCGGGCGCAGCGGGCCGGCGCCCGCACAGGCCATCGCGGGGGTCGCGACGATCACGTACACGTCCGGGCTGATCGCCCCGTCGGCGATCGGCGCGGTGGCGGACGCGACCTCGCTCGTGGTGTCCTTCGGGCTGGTCACGCTGCTGGCCTTCGGGCTGACGGTGGGGGCGACGGCGCTGCGGCCGCGGCCCGCCGTCGAGAAGGGAGCCGCACCCACCAATCGGGACGAACCCACCGGTATGCGGCCGTAATATAACGCTGACCGCGGGGAGATCACCGATCCGCCGTGGCCAGGACGCTTCTACGACCGGCTCGACGGAAATGGTGGGTGGGACATGGGCCTCGGCGTGCGCTGGACCCTGCACGGAGACGGGCGGATCCCCGCCCCCGGCGCGGTGGTGCGGCCGGACGAGCGGCTGACGTGGCCGCGGACCGCGGGGCTGGGCGCCCAGCACGTCGTGGCGATGTTCGGGGCGAGTTTCGTCGCGCCCGTGCTGATGGGCCTGGACCCCAACCTGGCGATCATGATGTCGGGTGTGGCCACGATCGTCTTCCTGTTGGCCACGCGCGGCCGGGTGCCCTCGTACCTGGGCTGCTCGCTGTCCTTCGTGGGCGTGGCGGCGGCGATCCGCGCCTCGGGCGGGGACAGCGCGGTGGTCACCGGGGCCCTGTTCACCGTCGGCGTGGCCCTGTTCCTGGCCGGGCTCGTGGTGCAGCGGTTCGGCGCGCGGATCATCCACACCGTGATGCCGCCGGTGGTGACCGGTGCGGTGGTCATGCTGATCGGCTTCAACCTGGCGCCGGTGACGGCCTCGACGTACTGGCCGCAGGACCAGTGGACGGCCCTGCTGACGATGCTGGTCACCGGGCTGGCCGTGGTGTGCCTGCGCGGGTTCTGGTCGCGCATCGCGATCTTCCTCGGGCTGGTCTTCGGGTACGCGGTCTCCGCCCTCTTCGACCTCCTCTTCGGCATGATCCACTCGCCGGCCGGGGGCACCGAGGCGGTGGACCACTGGCGGCTCGACCTCTCCGGGGTCGCGAAGGCCGACTGGATCGGCCTGCCCGCCTTCCACGCCCCGCAGTTCGAGTGGTCGGCGATCCTCGTCGCCCTGCCCGTGGTCATCGCCCTGATCGCCGAGAACGCCGGACACATCAAGGCCGTCGCCGAAATGACCGGCGACCCGCTCGACGACACCCTCGGCACGGCCATCGCCGCCGACGGCGCCGCGTCCATGCTGTCCACCGCCGTCGGCGGCCCGCCGAACACCACCTACTCCGAGAACATCGGCGTCATGGCCGCCACCCGCGTCTACTCGACGGCCGCCTACTGGGCGGCGGCCGGCTTCGCCCTCCTCTTCGGCCTGTGCCCCAAGTTCGGCGCGGTCGTCGCCGCGATCCCCGGCGGGGTGCTCGGCGGGATCACCGTCATCCTCTACGGCATGATCGGCCTGCTCGGCGCCCAGATCTGGCTCAACGGCCGGGTGGACCTGCGCAATCCGCTGAACCTGGTGCCGGCCGCGGCGGGCATCATCATCGGCATCGGCGGGGTCAGGCTCCAGCTGTCCGACTCCTTCGAGATCGGCGGGATCGCCCTCGGCACGCTCGTCGTGATCACCGGCTACCACACGCTCCGCTACTTCGCCCCCGCGCACATGAAGGAACAGGAACCACTGCTCGACGAGGGCACCTCCACATACGACGAGGACGCCGGCAGCGGCAACGGCAACGAGCGCACCGACGGCTGACCCGCCCGCTCACCGGGACGGGGGGGGGGGGGGGGGGGGGGGGGGGGGGGGGGGGGGGGGGGGGGGGTCCCCCCCCCCCCCCCCCCCCCCCCCCCCCCCCCCCCCCCCCCCCCCCCCCCC
>NZ_JBVHVT010000108.1:0-24217 GCF_055564695.1 Streptomyces sp. NPDC029014 | reverse complement strand
GGGGGGGGGGGGGGGGGGGGGGGGGGGGGGGGGGGGGGGGGGGGGGAGGGGGGGGAGGGGGGGGGGGGGGGGGGGGGGGGGTCCCCCCTTCCCCCCCCCCCCCCCGCCCCCGTGTGCTCCCTTCCCCGGCCGCGCGGCTACCGGGACCAGACCGTGCCGCGGGCCTCGTACTCGAGCATGGCCTCCACGCCCGTCGCGGTGTCGGGCCCGAGTGCGCGGCGGACGAGCCACAGAGCGAGCTCCAGGCCCGACGTGATGCCCCCGGCGGTGACGAGGTCGCCGTCGTCCACGACCCGCGCGTTCTTCAGCTCACCGCCCTGCTGTGCGAGGTCGGGCCGGGCCTTGTGGTGGGTCGTGCACGGCCGTCCCCGGGTCAGTCCGGCAGCGGACAGCAGCATGACCCCCGTGCACAGGCCGCTGAGGGTGAGCCCCTTGCGGGGTGCGGCCCGCAGTGCGCGCGGGAGGGTGCCGCGTCGGATCTCGGCCCATACGCCCGGGTCCTCGCGGCGCGCGTAACCGCCGCCCGGTACGACGATCACATCGGCCTCGTCGGGGGACCACGGGTGCTCGACGTCGATCCGCGAGCCGTACGAGGCGCGTACGAAGCCGGGCCGGGACGTGGTCACGTAGCGGACTTCGACCGGCACGGCGGTGAAGAACCGGGCGGCGGAGAACACCTCGTACGGGGCGGCGAAGTCGAGCTCCTCCACCCCGTCGAACATGGCGATGTGCACGCGCAGGGGGCCGCCGCCCCGCGTGGTGGGACGCTCGGACGCGGTCTCGGCCGTGGCCGCCGCGGCCGGTCCGGCGCCGACTCCGACTCCGGCTCCGGCGAGGCCGGCGACCGCGCCGGCGGCGCCGATCGCGGTCGAGGCGCGCAGTAGGTTCCTTCGGTTCATCACGTGCTCCTGCTCGGGGTCGGGCGGATCTTCGGGGCGCGCGTACGGATGGGCCCGCGCCGGGGGCCGTCGGGGCGTGGCCGGTCAGCCGGCCTGCGCGAGCGGGGGTCCGGGGTCGACCACCGCCGGCGCTGCCGGGGTGGAGGGCGGGCTCGCGGTCAGCCGTTCGCGGAGGGCGGCGCGGTCGGGCTTCCCGGCCGGGGTGAGGGGCAGGGCGTCCACGACGAGGAGGCGCTCGGGGTGCTTCTGCCGCTCCAGGCCGCGCCCGGTCAGGTGGGCGCAGAGGTCTTCGAGGGTCGGGGTCCGCCCGGTGCGCGGGACCACGCAGGCCGCCAGGCGTTCGCCCATGAGCGGGTCGGGCACGCCGACGCAGACGACGTCGCAGACCCGGGGGTGGGAGCTGAGCTCGCGCTCGACCTCGGCGGGGCTGATGTTGGCGCCGCCGCGGATGACGATGTCCTTGAGGCGGCCGACCACGTGCAGGACGCCGCCGGGGTCCAGGTAGCCGAGGTCGCCGGTGCGGACCCAGCCGTCGGGCGTGCGGTAGCGGGCATCCAGGTCCGGGGCGGCGACGTAGCACAGCGGGGTCATGGGCCCGCGCGAGGTGATCTCCCCGACGGCCCCGTCGGGCAGCGCCGCGTGGGTCTCGGGATCGGCGATGCGGATCTCCGCGACGCGCGGGTCGGGGTGGCCGGCGACGACGCCCGCGCCGTCCGTGGGCGGGACGGTGTGGGCGAGCCCGGTGTGGCAGTTGACGCCGTCGGCGGAGCCGTAGAGGTTGACGACCGGGCAGCCGAACGCCTTGGCCGCGGCCTCCGCCGTGGTCTCGTCGAGGGGGGCGCCGCCGACGACGAGGGCGGTGGGCGCGGGCAGCGGCTCGGCCGCCGCGTCCAGGCGTTCGAGCATCATCCGGATCATGGTCGGCACGCCCAGGACATGGGTGGGTCCGTGCTCGCGTACGGCCGCCAGGGCGGCTTCGGCGGTGAAGTGGTCGAGCAGGACCAGGGTGCCGCCGTGCCGGGCGAGGGTGACCGCGGTGCCGTTCGAGCCGAAGGCGGAGGCGAGCGGCACCAGGAACAGGCAGCGGGGCGGGGTGCCGTCCGGGATGAGGGAGGCGAGGAAGTTGCCGCGCCCGCCCGCGAGCGCGTTGTGCGAGTACGCGATCATCTTCGGCTCGGCCTCGGAACCCGAGGAGACCAGGATGCGGGCCGCGCCCTCCGGGTCGGGGCGGGCGGCCACGAACGCCCGCGGGTCCGAGCGCAGGAGCTCGGACCAGGCGACGGTTCCCTCCGGTGCGGTCCCGGGGCCCACGGCGACGACGTGGCGCAGGGCGGGCAGGGAGCGGGAGAGCGCTTGCAGGTCGGCGGCGTGGTGGAAGTCCCGGTGTTCGACGGAGGCGATGACGGCGACGGCTTCCGCCCGGCGCAGCAGGCATTCCGCTTCCAGGACGCCGCGGCCGACGGGGAACGGGAGCGCGACGGCCCCGAGGGCGGCCAGGGCCAGGTCGGCGATCACGGCGTTGCGGTTGTTGGGCAGTTGTACGCCGACGACGTCGCCCGGGCGGATGCCGAGCTCTCTGAGGCCGACCGCCAGGCATCGGACCTTGCGGTCCAGGGCGGTGTAGCAGAGCTTGCCCTTGGCGTCGAGGACGGCGGTCCGGTGCAGGTTCGCGATCTGGCGGGCCCGGAAGAGGCTGTACAGGTCGAGGTCCGGGCAGGTCCCGTCGACCACCCACGAGCGGCGGAGGTCGGCGGGCAGCAGGTCGTGCAGTACGAGCCTGTTGGCGGTCATGCGAAGCTCCAGGGGTCGGAGACGGCAGGGGCACCGTGCGCGTCACGGCTGATCGAGCCGGCGAAGCGCGGGTCGTGGTGCAGGTCGGACAGGTCGGTCGTGACCGCGGTGGCGGTCAGGCCGTGCGAGCCCAGCCGGGCGAGGGCGTCGGCCGTGCCCAGCCCGCGCAGGTCGTGGGCGGCCGCGGCGGGGGCGCTGTCGTCGACGGGCGCGATCCAGCCGTCCGCGGTGGGCAGCGGGTGGCGGAAGCCGGCGGGGCGGCGGGGGTTCTCCCCGCGGGCCGCGCGCGCGAGGGCGGGTGCGGTGAGGGTGTCGGCCGCGCCGAGGAGGGAGGAGTCCACGCGGACGCCTTGCCCGGTGCGTTCGCGCAGCAGCAGGCCGGCGAGGACGGCTTCGGTGCCGTGCAGTCCTCCGAGCACGTCCAGCAGGGTCATCAGGGACGGCGCCGGCGGCTCGCCGTCGGGACGTACGGCCTCGCCGACCCCGGTCCGGGCCTGGACCATGAAGTCGGTGCCCATGGGGGCGTCGTCGATCCGGTCCGCCC
The DNA here is from genome assembly GCF_055564695.1 of Streptomyces sp. NPDC029014. Taxonomy (NCBI): domain Bacteria; kingdom Bacillati; phylum Actinomycetota; class Actinomycetes; order Kitasatosporales; family Streptomycetaceae; genus Streptomyces; species Streptomyces sp. NPDC029014. The sequence continues at coordinate 20,983 of NZ_JBVHVT010000108.1, read as the reverse complement.
AGCCGCCGGTGTACGCGTACACGAGCGCGGGATTGACGCGTGCCAGGTCGTCGGCGTCGAGGCCGAGCTCGGCGGCCTTGCCCGGAGCCCAGTTGTGGAGGAAGACGTCCGCCTCCGCTGCCATCTCCAGCAGCCGGCGCCGGTCACTCGCCGTCTTGATGTCGATCTCCACGGCCTTCTTGCCGCGGTTCAGGGCGAGCCAGCGGGCTGAGATCCCGGAGCAGGCCGGGGGCATCCCGCGCAGCGGGTCCCCGCCCGGCGGCTCGATCCTGACGACCTCGGCGCCCAGCAGCCCGAGCAGGTGGGCGGCGAGCGGGGCCTGGATGCGGCGGCCCGCCTCCAGCACCGTCAGCCCGGCGAGCGGCCGCGCGGCGCTGGAGGGTGCCAGGGTGCTCGGGGTGACCCGGGACGACGGAACGGGGCCGCTCGGCCCGAACGGCCGGAAGGACCACGGTGGCGCGCCGTCGGCTTCGGTGAGCCGTTCGGTGAGGGTGCGCAGGACGCACACCTCGGCCCCCGAGAGGGCTGCGGCCTGCCGGATCCGGGCCAGGGGGTGCGCCCGGGTGACGGTGTGGAGGGCCTGCGGGAACGGCGCGCAGGCGGTGGCGTACCGGAACTGGAAGGGCCGCCAGCCCGCCCGCATCGCTTCGGCCGACGCGTCCAGGGCCCGCCAGAACGCGGCCCAGGCCCCCGGGTCGAGGGTCTCCAGCTCGAACCGGATCCCCTCGGCGGAGGTGAACGGCGGTCCGCCGGGCGCGAGTTCCGCGGCTTCGCCCTCGTCCGCCCCGGCGGCTGCCAGGTACTGGGACACGGCGAGCAGCCCGGCCCGGTCCGCGCTGGTGGTGACGTGGGCCGCGCCCGTGCCGCGGGCTTGGCCGACCAGGCCGGCGAGCAGTCCCTGTACCGCGAGGACCCCGGTGGCCGTCGCCGTGTAGTCGGCGGCCAGCCCCCGCGGGCTGCCGTCGCGGCGGCCGTGGACGGCCATCACGCCGGTGGCGGCCTGGACCGTGGCCTCGTCGACGAGGCCCCTGTCGGGGTCGCCCCAGGTGACGGTCGCGTGCGCGGTCTCGTACCCGCCGCCGGTGAGCGTGACGGCACCGGGCGCGTCCTGCTGCCCGGCGGCTCCGTCCTGAGCGCCGAGCAGCCGCAGGTGCTGGGCGACGACGCTCGTGATCTGCGGGGGCCCCGAGACGCCGAGGCGCAGTGTGTCGAGTGGCCGGACCGTCTGCGAGATTGCCGGTGACGCCATGCCTCTCCTCTCCCGGCGCGGCGGTGGCCGTCGCCAAGGTCGTACGGAAAACGCGGAACGCGGGAACTCGGGAGCGTCCGCGCCCGACCAGTTCCACGGACAGACAGTCGGACAGACGTTCCCGTGAGTTCCCGGGAACGGGGAGGAACACGGTGGCGGTTTCACTCATGACGAGCGGCGGGGCTCCCCAACCCGATGACGAGGCGGCCGAGTTGACGGCGCGGATCGAGTGCTTCGTCCGTACCCGGGTGATCCCGCGGGAGGCGGTCCTCGACGCCGGCGGACCGGCCGCCGCATCGGCCCTGCGGGAACTGCGTGCCCTCGCCCGCGCGGAGGGGCTGTGGGCGCTGCCCCTGCCCGCCGAACTGGGCGGGGGCGGACTGCCGTTCTCCGTGTACGCGCGGCTCGCGGAGGTCGAGGGTGCCAGTGACCACGGCCCGGCCGCCCTGGGCTCCGCACCGCTGCTCGACGTCACCATGCTGGCCCGGCACGCCGGGAGCCGGGTCCGCGAGAAGTACCTGGAGCCCCTGGTCGCCGGCGGGATCCGTTCCTGCTACGCGATGACCGAAGCCGACGCTCCCGGAACGGATCCCTTCCTCACCGGCACCCGGGCCGACCGTGAGGCGGACGGCGGCTGGCGGATCACCGGCCGCAAGTGGTTCACCTCCGCGGCCGCGACCGCCGACCTGGTGACGGTGCTGGCCCGCACCAGCGGTGCGCCGGGCGACCGCGGAGGGCTCTCCCTGCTCCTCGTCCCCACCGACTCCCCCGGCTTCCGGATCGTCCGGGAGCTTCCCGTCCTCGGGGCGACCGGCCAGTACGAGATCGAACTCGACGGCGTCGGCGTGCCCGGCGACCATCTGGTCGGCGCCGAGGGCGAGGCGCTCGCCATCGCCGGGGAGCGCCTCGCGCTCGGCCGCACCCTGCGCTGCCTGCGCTGGCTGGGACAGGCCCAGCGCGCCTTCGACCTCATGTGCGCGCGGGCCGCGACGCGCAGCGGCTCCCGTGGGCCGCTGGCCGACCACCAGCTCGTCCAGCAGCACGTGTTCGACGCCCTGCTCGCCCTGCGCACCACCCGGCCCCTGGTCCACGAGGCGGTGGCGCTCATCGCCGCCGGACGGGACGCCCGTACCGAGGTCGGGCTCGCCAAGGTCGCCGCTGCCCGGATGCTCCAGCAGGTCACCGACTCCGCCATCCAGGTCCACGGCGCCGCCGGGCTCGGCCCGGACACCCCGCTGCCGGCCCTGTTCCGCGGCGGACGCGCGGCCCGCATCCTCGACGGCCCGGACGAGCTGCACATCACGTCCGTCGCCCGGCGGATCCTGCGCGACCACGGTCCGGGGAGGGTCACACCCGGGTGATGTCGACGAGCCCGTCCAGCGAAGCGAGCCCCAGGGCCAGGAAGAAGTCGCCCCAGACCAGCTCGTGGCGGACGGCGAGGCCCTTGCCCGCGTCGTAGCAGCCGTCCAGCAGCATTCCGGCCGGAAGCCCGTCCTGCGTGCGGGAGAGATGGGCCTCCGCGAGCCGGCTCAGGGTCGCGACGCCCCGGTAGGCGCACGCGTCCGTCCAGCCGGCCCCGGGAACCCTGGCGAGTTTCAGCAGGGCGACCGCGGTGATCGCGGCGGCCGAGGTGTCCGAGGGCCCGTCCGGATCGGTGCCCTCGGCCGGCGGGATCAGCCGCCCGGTCAGGACGTCGTCCTGCGCCAGGAGCCGCTCGGTCGCCTCCGCGGGGTGCACCGGGGCGTGTGCGGCGACGTCCGGCCGTAGGAGGGCGTCGGCGATCGCGAGGAGCAGCCACGCCCGGCCCCGGCTCCATCCGGTCCTCGGGTCCTCGCACGGACTCCACGTGCCGTCCTCGTCGTCGAACCGCCAGGCGGGTGGCCGCTGCTCCCCGGCGCCGCCGAGGCAGAGGCCGAGGTGCCGGTCCAGGTGCGCGGCCGCGGCAGCCGCCCCGGCCGGACCCGCACCGGCCAGGAGGGGCACCGTTCCGGGTACGCCGTCCACGCGCGCCAGCATGCGGGGGCCGCCGAAGGCGCCGCCCCAGGGAACGATGCCCCGCTCGGGGTCGAAGTCCTCGAGGCAGGCCCGCGCCGCCCGGTCCCGCAAGGCGGTCGCCGGGTGGACGCCTTCGGCGAGAGCGGTCCCGTACCAGAGGATCAGGCCACGGGTGGCGGTGTCGACGCCCGTCCACCCCTCCAGTCGGGCCGTGCACTCGGCGGCGGCCCGGCGGTCGGCACCGCGGCCCGTGTAGCGCGCACGCAGCCACAGGAGCCCGGCCCAGAAGCCACCGGCCCACGCACCGCGCCCGGTGGTCGTCCAGGACCCGTTGCGTGGGTCGGCGTACAGCGGGAAGCGGGTGCCCACTTCGGCCTCGGTCGCCGTGACCCGGGCCATCACGGCCGCCAGGGCCCGGTCGGCCCAGTCCGTGGAGCTCACGCGCCGTTCCCCTGGCTATCCCGGCGGTCCCGGCGGTCCTGACGTTCCTGAGGTTCCTGATGTTCCCGGCGGTCCCGGCGTGCCCAGACGAACGCGACAGCTCCGGCCACGGCGAACTCCGCAGCGACCAGGAGCCAGCCCGCCCCGTACCGGCCCCGCTCCGCGAACAGGCCGAAGAGCGACGGACCGACCGCGAACCCGGCGAAGAACCCGGCGGCGACCAGCGCCGAGTCCTGCCCGGCCCTCCCGGGCAGGGCGCGCTGCATGACCAGCACCATGGACACGGCATTGCCCGAGACGGCGAACACGCCCACCGCCACGGCGCCGAGCCACACCAGCGGACTCGCCGACCGGGCGGCCGCCAGCAGCACGGCCGCTCCCAGTGCTCCCCACGCCAGCCACCCCGGCAGCCGTTCGGCCCGCCCCGGGACGGCAGCCCTGGACCATCCCACCCGGCCGGCGATCCCCGTCACACCGAGGACCGCCACCAGGGCGCCGGCCACGGTCGGGTCCATGCCCAGCCGCTGCACTCCGTAGAGCGCCAAGTAGGTGTTGACCGAGGCGATTCCGGCACCGAGGAACAGCGAGTACGCGGCCAGCCAGGCCACCATCCCCCGCGGAACCCACGATGCCGGGGCCGGGGAGGCGGACAGGGGGGCGTCCGCCGGCAGCGACCGCGCCGCCCAGGCGGCCGCCAGCAGCGCGGCGCCCGAGGCCGTCCAGACCGCGGCGCGCCAGCCCAGCCCTGCGGCGAGCGCCGCGAGCGGCAGACCGGCCACGAACGCGCCCAGCTGCACACCGGACTGCTTCAGGCCCGTCACGGCGCCCCGCCGGGCGGGAGGAACGGCCGCCAGGACTGCCTTGTTGGTGGCCGGGTTGGCCAACGCCTGCGGTATTCCGCCCAGAGCGACCGCGCCCAGCAGCACGGCGACGCCCGGTGCGGCCCCGATCAAGGCCAGGGCGGCGGCCGAGACCAGCAGGAGGAGAACCAGTGAGCGCCGCGGGCCGATCCGGTCCACGATCCGACCTCCCGCCGGGGACAGCACGGCGGCGGTTCCGAATCCGATGGTCGTCGTCAGCCCGAGAACGGTGGGCGATATCCGCATGTCCGCCACGAGGCGCGGTCCCAGAGCTCCCATCAGGAACAGCTGCAACATCGAGAAGGCCATGGCGCACGTGAGCAACGCGGTCAGTCGCCGCTCTGCCCAACCGCCCGACTCCGACGGCGCTGACCGCTCCGACGGCGACCGCCCCGACGGCATCGACGTCCCTTGCGCTGCCACCACAGAAGTCTCCGTTCCCCGGATCTTGCACATGCCGACCGACCGGGAAGGCAGTCGGGTGGCACGGCCCTCCGGTTCCCGTCCTTTCCTGTGCCGTGTACCACAACGCACCGAGGCCGGTCGCGCCGAGGACGAGAACGACGAAGAGGGACGAACACGAGGGCGAGCACGAAGACTTGTCATGAAGCGCGCACTCCCCTGCCCGCCCGGGAAGCCGGTGCGAGGATGAACGCGCCATGAAGCCAGGCCACAGTTCCCGAGCCGCGCGGGCTGCGATCTTCGCAGCCGTCTGCGTGCTGCTCGCGGCCACCGGCCACGTCCTCATGTCGGACACGGCCGTCCCCTGGTGGGCGCTGCCTCCCGCTTTCGCCGGGACGTCGGGAGCCGCCTGGGCCCTGACGGGCCGCGAGCGCGGCCCGTTCGCCGTCGCCACCGCGACGGTGGCCGTCCAGGCCGTGCTCCACGCCGGGTTCTCCCTGGCCCAGTCGCTACTGCGGCCCTCGCTGCCACCCGGAAGCCCTTTCGCCCGGCAGTGGGCCACGTACCTGCTGTGCGGCGAACGCACACCCACCGGCACCGCCGTGGCCGGCCACCATGCCCACCACGCCATGGACACCATGGCATCCGCGGCAGCCACGGCGGCGGGCACGGGCCCGCACACCACCGGCCACGACATGGCCGGCGCGTCGCCCAGCGGCATGCTGGCCGCGCACCTGCTCGCCGCCGTCCTGTGCGGTCTGTGGCTCGGCTGCGCGGAACGGTCGGTCTTCCGCTGCCTGCGCGCTCTCGCCGGATGGCTCCGCGCGCCCTTGCGCGTGCTGTTCGGTCTGCTCGCACCGGTTCCGCACCGCCCGCGCCCCCACGTACGCCGGGCCCGGCACCGCCGCGGACTGCGGCAGCTCCTCCTGGTCCACGCCATCACCTCACGGGGTCCGCCGCGGGGAACCGCTGTCGCCTGACAGCCGGCTCCCCGAGCGCACCCGGGCGGCCCCGCGCCGTCGCGCCTCGGGCATCGGCCATGCCCCCCGGCAGGCCGTACACCTCCATCGGCCCCGCCGTGCGTCGCGGGCGCCGACCCCTTTGCCCGTAAGGACCTGTGGCGATGACCCATGCCCCGAACACCTCGTTCCGTCCCGCCGGCCGGACCGCGTCCCGGCACACCCCGGCCTCCGACGCGGACGTGACCCGGCTGGCCCTCGAGGCCCGTGACGGCGACCCGGCCAAGGCCGACCGCTTCGTCCGCGCGCTCCACCGCGACGTGTGGCGGTACGTCGCCTACCTCAGCGCCGACGCCCAGGCCGCAGACGACCTCACCCAGGACGTCTTCCTGCGCGCGCTGGCCGCTCTCCCCCGTTTCGAGGGCCGCTCCTCGTCGCGCACCTGGCTTCTCTCGATCGCCCGCCGCACCGTCATCGACAGCATCCGCCACGCCGCCGCCCGGCCCCGTCTGTCGGACCAGCAGGATTGGCAGACCGCCGCCGAACGGGCCCAACCGTACGGCGTCCCCGGATTCGAGGACGGCGTCGCGCTGGCGGAACTCATGGCGCTCCTTCCGGCGGAGCGCCGGGAGGCCTTCGTGCTGACCCAGTTGCTCGGCCTGGGCTACGCCGAGGCGGCGGCCACGGTCGGACGCCCCATCGGTACGGTCCGCTCCCGTGTGGCCCGCGCGCGCCTGGATCTCGTCGCGCTCCTGACGGACGCGGAGCGGACGACGTCCGCCGGACCGGAGCCACGGACCGCACGGCGGCGGGCCAGCAGCAGCGACAGCGGCGACGAAGTCCCGGCCACGCGCACGCTCCTGGCCGCAGCACGGGCGTGACGACCCACCACGGTGACGACCGTTCACCCGGGGTCGGTATCGTCGCCACCATGCCCCAACTGATAGTTCCCACGCCCGACTTGCACTCGGCCTGGCTCGAGGCGCATCACGAATGGGGTACCGGCCTGCACGAGGACGGATTCGGGCTGGGCCCGTCCGACGACGTCGACTCGCCCGAAGCGTTCGCGGCCTGGGCGGCACGGCTGGCCGACGCGTGCGGCCCGATATCGGTCAAGGCCGGCCAGGGCTGCATCTACCGGTGGATCGTCGAGGGCGACCGGGTGCACGGCGGCATCGCACTGCGGTACGGGCTCGACGACCACGTGCTGCAGTTCGGCCACATCGGCTACGGCATCCGGCCGTCTTCACGTCGGCGGGGGCTGGCCACCTGGGCTCTGGACCAGACGGTCGACGAGGCACGGACGCTCGGCATGGAGCGGGTCCTGCTCGTCTGCGCCGTCGACAACCTTGCCTCGGTGAAGACGATCGAGCGCAGCGGCGGTGTCCTCGAAGGCATCCGGGACACCGAACACGGCCCGGCACGGCGGTACTGGATCGAAATACCGTTCGCGACCTCGTGAACGGTCCGGCGACGCCACAGCGGCAACCACCCGCACGTGGTAGTAGGGGCGGCCGGGGCGCGACCCGCCCCGGTGCCGCACCTTCGTCACGGGATCAGTAGCGCCTTGCCCGGGACCTCGCGGGCCTCGATCGCCCGGTGCGCATCGGCCGCCCGGTCGAGCGGGAACGTCCGGGCGATCACCGGCCGCAGCCGCCCGGCCGCCGCCTCGCCCAGCGCGAACGCGGCCAGCCGCCGCACCTGCTCCGGCTCGTACTGCACCTCGCGGATCCCGGTGACGGTGATCCCGCGCCGCTCGGCCTCCTGCGCGTCGGGCTCGGCGAAGCCGCCGCTGGGTGCGCCGTGCGCCGAGACCCGGCCGCCGTCGCGGACCAGAGCGAACGCCGCCCGGCCCAGCTCGCCGCCGACCCCGTCCAGCAACAGGTCCACCGGCCCGCCGACCTGCCCGGTCCAGCCTTCCTGCGTGTAGTCCACCACCCGGTGCGCACCCAGCCTCCGCACCAGCGCCAGTTTCTGCGCGCCCCGCGCCGCGCCGATGACCTCGGCCCCCGCCGCGACCGCGAGCTGCACCAGCAACGTCCCCATCCCGCCGGCCGCGCCCAGGACCAGCACGCGGGTGCCGGCAGTGATCCCTGCCGCCGCGGCGATGCCCGCACCCGTGACCCCGTCGTGCCCGAGCGCGGCCGCCTCCGCCGCCCCGAGCCCGTCGGGGACGGCGACCAGCCGCTCCAGCGGTACCCGGACGAGCTCCGCGTACGTGCCGGGCGTGCCCGCCGCTGCCAGGGCCTGGCGGCCCAGCCAGTCCTCGTCGACGCCCTCGCCGACCGCGACCACCGCGCCCGCCGCCGCTCCTCCGGGCACGTACGGCGGGCGGATGCCGAACCGGTCGCCCCAGCCACCCCGGATCTGGGTCTCCACGAAGATCGTGTCGACGGCCTCGGCCCGGACCACGACCTCACCCGCCGCGGGGACCGGATCCGGCAGTTCCACCGGGACCAGCACTTCCGGACCACCGTACGCGTCCACCTGCACAGCCTTCATGGCATCCGCCCTCTTCCAACGGGGCCGTCGGCAGGCCCCGATCACGTGATCACTCTCCGACCTCAAGTCCGGATGAGGTCAAGCGGCGGCGAGGAGGATGAGCCTGCTCCTGTCCCGCCGGGGTCCGGGACCCGTCCGTACGCCGAGGCCGCCCTCGGCGATCCGGGCTTCGACGATCTGTACGGGTCCCTGCGCGACGGCCTGAGCAGCCCTGCCACCGGCGACGGCCAGGCGGCTACGGCCAGCCGGTCTCCCCGAGCTGGAAACGTATGCTCCGGGACATGACAGTCCTGTACGGCAACGCCGTCGAACTCCGTCCTTCCGAGCCCCACGACGTCCCCGGACTGGCCTCGATCCGCGCCACCCCCGAGGTGCGGGCGCGCTGGCGCGGCGGCCCCGACCTCGAAGCCGAGGTCGCGGAGGACCTGACGGATCCCGACACACACTGCCTGACGGTCTACCAGCACAACCGCATCATCGGCATGATCCAGTGGCACGCCGAGGAAGAGCCCGACTACCGCCACGCCGGCATCGACCTCTTCCTGGACCCTGCGGTCCACGGCCGGGGCCTGGGCACCGACGCCGTCCGAACCCTCGCGCGGCACCTCGTCCACGATGCCGGTTTCCACCGGCTCGTCATCGACCCGGCCGCCGACAACGCCGCCGCCATCCGCTGCTACACGAAGGTCGGCTTCCGGCCCGTCGGTGTCATGAGGCAGTACGAACGCGGCGCCGACGGAACCTGGCACGACGGCCTGCTCATGGACCTCCTCGCCGACGAACTGGACTGAAGTGCAGTGAACTGACCGAGTTCTTCCGAGCAGTTCGTCAACCTGCCGTGCGTGGCGGCAGCCGCCGGGTGATCCGGTCGAACAGCTCCAGCAGCGGTTCGCCCACGTCCCTGCCGAAATCGGTGAGCCCGTAGGTGACCTGAGGCGGTGTCGTCGGCTCGACCCTCCGCCACACCAGGTCGTCCTGGACCAGTGCGCGCAGCGTCTGGGCGAGCATCTTCTCGCTGATGCCCTGGATGCTTTCGCGCAGCTCGTAGAACCGAAGGTCGTTGCTCTGCAAGGAGATCAGCACCCAGATGCCCCACCTGCTGGTCACGTGGTCGACCATGTCGCGCGCGGGGCAGTCGGTGTGAAACACGTCATAGCGCCTCCCCACGTCGCCGTGTCCGAGCTGCGCGCTTCCCGTCATGTGCGGAGCTTACCTCCGGGTATGCCCTTACCGAAAGTTAGCCCACGTCCTAGCGTCAGGGCCGGACACGACATCGGACGAGGAGCTGATCATGATCGTGGTGACCGGGGCTACCGGAAACGTGGGCCGGCCGCTGACGCGGGCGCTGGCCGAGGCGGGCGAGCAGGTGTTGGCGGTGTCGCGGCACGCCGCGCCCGTGCCGGAGGGCGTCCGCCACCTGGCGGCCGACCTTGCCGAGCCGGCCGGCCTGGAGCCCGCGCTCGCGGGGGCGAAGGCACTGTTCCTGCTGCTGTCCGGCGACCTGCACGGTCCCGGAACCGGCCCGGCCGAGCTCATCGCCCGGGCTGCGGCCGGCGGGGTGCGCAGGGTCGTGCTGCTCTCCACACAGGGCGTGGCGACCAGGCCCTTCGGCGCGACGCGGATCGCGATGCGTGCGCTGGAGGACGTGGTGCGGGAGTCCGGCCTGGAGTGGGCGATCCTGCGGCCGGGCGGCTTCGCCTCCAACGCCCTGTGGTGGGCCGGGTCCGTCCGCGCTCAGCGGGTCGTCGCCGCGCCGTTCGGTGATGTCGGCGTGCCGATCATCGACCCGGTGGACATCGCCGGGGTCGCCGCGGCCTGTCTGCTGGAGGACCGGCACGACGGCGGTGTGTACGAGCTGACCGGCCCGGAGGCGATCACCCCGCGCCAGCAGGCGCAGGCCATCGCCACCGCGCTGGGCTCGCCCCTGCGGTTCCACGACCTCACCCGCGACGAGGCCGCGGCCGCCATGAGCCGGAGCATGCCGGCGGAGCTCGCGGAGGACACCCTGGACATCCTCGGCGCCCCGAGCGAGGCCGAACTACGCGTCAGCCCGGCCGTCCAGCGGGTCCTCGGGCGGCCCGCGCGGACGTTCGCGGACTGGGCCGCCCGCAACGTCGACGCCTTCCGCTGAGGCTGAGGAGCACCCTCCGTATCAGGGGCAGGGCGCCGGCCGGGCCTTGGTCGAGGGCGAACGCGATCACGTGTTCCACCTGAGGCCGCCACCTTCCGCTCACCAGAACCCCCGCCAGCGGGACATGCAGCCGGTGCCGCGTACCGACTGGAGGTTGGTCAGATCGCGGCGCCGGCCTGCGAGGGCACGGTGCACGGACGGAGGACCATGAGTGAGTCCGTCAAGGCCGCCACCATGGCGAACGGAAACCGGTCGAGCTCGAGACAGAGCGCGACGTCATCAGGATGTGCTCCCTGGCGCACACCCTCCGCAAGCTCGGCTGCGGCGCGCGACTCGGCGGCCCGGCGAAGGAACCCGGCAGCATCCGCCCCGGCTTCACCGACCCTCCGCGCGATGTACTGGGCGCACGCCAGATCTTCGTCGGCCCGTCCGTCGTCGCCAGTGACCACGAACGTGACACGGTCACTCCTGCGTGCCCGCAAGAGCCGAGCAGTTGCCTCCGCCACCACGAAACTGGCGCACAGCACCAGCGACGCGTCCTTGACCGCAAGGGCGCCGACCGTCCCTGCCGTTGTCTTCTGCACGACGGTCCGTCCGCGAAGGTCGACAGACCGCAGCAGGCCCGGCGAGTTGACCAAGTCGAACCCGGGCGCGGCCGGACCGTCCTTGAGCGCCACCCAATCCGGGTGGCGGGCCTTGAGCGCCGAAGCGTCGTCCAACGATTCGGCAAGAACGATCTTTTCCGCCCCCTGGGCAAAGGCCCAGGCAGCCACGGTGAAGGCACGCATGACGTCGACCACCACCGCCACGGACGGGGCCTCGACCAGCTCAGCGATACCAACGAAACGAGCGTCCACTCCGATCATGCCGGGGCATTTTACTCAGGCCGCTCGCGTCTCGGTGCGTCGCGGGCCCAGCGCGAGTGCGCTTGCCCGAGCCGCGCCTTCGGATGACGCACACGAACGGGGGTTCGGCCGTTCGCCCGACACGGTCGTACGCCGCACCGTCAGAACGCCGGTACGTCCACGGTTCCGGGGTTCCATGGCAGGCATGGCCAGGCTGAACACCTCGGCGCGGCTGCGCCGCGTCTCCCGCCACGGCACCCGTCACGGAAGGCGGCCGCCCGCAGGGCGCCCTCGGGCGGACGAGCACACTACCTCACACAGACTCCAGTGGGCGGCGCTCGCGGCGGCGGCCCTGCCGCGGATCGCGGCTCTCGCCGCCCTGCTGTTCACCTGGGCTTCGGTCGAGCAGTCCGGCGAACAGCTGAGGGTCGCCGAGCAGGGCCAGGTCACCGGCCGGTTCAACGCGGCCATCGGAAACCTCGCCTCCCCCGCCGTGGACATCCGCCTCGGCGGCGTCTACGGCCTGCAGCGGCTGATGCAGGACTCGCCGGACGAGCAGCCCACCATCGTGACACTGCTGACGGCGTACGTCCGTGAGCACACCCGCGGCCTGGTGGGTGGCCTCGCCGATGCCCGCCCGGCCACGGACGTGCAGGCGGCCATGACGGTGCTGGCCAACCGGGATCCCGTACGGGACGGCCGTGGCGACTTCGACCTGCGCAACGTGCACTTGCGCCACCTGGGCTACGTGGGGATGTGGGACCGGAGCCGCGAACGCGTGATCGGCATCAACTTCCCGGATGCCGACTTCAGCGGCGCAGATCTGGGCGACGCAGATCTGGAGCACGCCCGTCTGCCCGGGGCGGTCATGGCGGGCACGGTCCTACGAGAAGCGGCCCTGACCAAGGCCGAGTTGTCGGACGCCGTGCTGACCGGCGCCGATCTGGCCCGGTCGCGCCTGGTGGGGGCCGACCTGAGCCGGATCCAGGCGGTCGGGGCGCACTTCGAGGACACTGACCTGACGAAGGCGGCAATGCAGGACGCCCGCCTACAGCGGGCCAGCCTCGTCCGCGCCAGCCTGCCCGGCGCGGTCCTGCGCGGAGCGGACCTGAGGCAGGCGGATCTCCGCGACGCGGACTTCACCGGAGCGGACCTGACCGGCGCCGATCTCACCGGCGCGAAGAACATGTCCACCGCGGAGTTCAAGGACACGATCCGCAGGAACACCCGAGGCCTGCCGTATTGACGTCCCCATAACCCGGCCCCGGCTCCGGTCCCGGGCACAACCCACCACGTCGGCCCCGGCTGATCCAGCCCCGCCGACGCGATGACTCCATGCGGCCGGCTTCCTCGGTGGCAGCGCCGGCACGCAGGGCCTGGATCAGGTCGAGACCGCATCGGGGCAAGGCGACCCGGTAAGGCACCGCGGCCGCACCCGCATCACAGCTCCGATTCGCCGTTCCTGCACCGCACTTGCACAGTCCGGTTCGTCTTGCTCGCGCCCGTCCTGCCGCCCCGGTCGCCTCGCCCGTCCCCCGGACATACGCTGGCCGTAGGGGAGGCGGCCACGGGCCGCCGTCACAAGAACACCGCGTCGCCGATGGCTCACCGGCCATCGTGCCTGCCGGCCGTGTTGCCCCCTCCCATGACGGTTGACGGTCGTGCACCGCGCCGGCACTCTCCGTTGCTTCCATGCGACCAGGGAGTCGCAATGACAAGACTTTCTCGTGCACACCGTCGGGCCCTAGCCCTTGCGGCCGCGCTGACGGTCGGAGGACTGGTGTCGGGTACGGGCCCCGCGGCCTCCGCCGCCGTCCCGGCCGGCCTTCCCGCTCAGGTCAGCCCCGCCGACCAGGCCGCCATGCTGAAGGACACCAACGCGATACGCCAGAAGGAAGGCGCGTCACCCCTCGTCTGGGACGCGGCCCTCGCCTCCGGCTCGCAGTCGTGGGCCGACAACCCCGACTCCCTCGCCGGAGGAAGCCTCAAGCACGACATGAGCTTCAACAACGGCGCCGAGAACATGTCCGGTGCCGGGCCGTCCCAGGCCGTATCGCAGTGGGCCGCAGAAAAGGCCGCCTACGACGCCGCCGGCCCGAACTGGAACACGAAGGACCCCAGCTACAGGAACTGGGGCCACTACTGGAACATGGTCCAGAAGAACTACACGAAGATGGGATGCGGCGCCGCAACCGGCGTCACCGTCTGCCGCTACGCCTGACCCGACCGACACGGACCGAAACGGACACGGACCGCCACCACCTGGGCGCGGTTCCTGAAGGTCCCGACGCGGCGGCGTCGTTGACAGGCCGACGGACGGGCCCTGCCGTTCGCTACACGGGGTTCGCTGCGGCGCGGATTCCAGCGGGGATTCGGGAACCCCCGCCTGCGCCTGATCCTCTCCTTGGGCGAGGAGGGATTCTGGTGACCCTGACAGAAGTTTCGCGGGCGGGGCGGCGTACGGCGGCCGTCGCGGCGCTGCTGTGCGCGTGCGCCGTACTGGCAACGGGGTGCGGTACGCGGCAGGCGAACGGCACGGCAGCGGCCGTGCCGTCGGCCGTACCGGCCACCGGCTTGTGCGAGCCGCTCGATCTCACGTCGGACGTGGAGGGCCCCGTCCACCCGCCCACCGACGAGGAACACGGCTCGCCCCAGCCCCCGACCGAGGAGGAAACGGGGCCCCCGCAGCCTCCCACCGAGGAGCAGACCGGGCCCCCGCAGCCTCCCACCGAGGAGCAGACCGGGCCCCCGCAGCCTCCCACCGACGAGGAGACGGGTGTTCCCGGACCCCCCACGGACGCCGAAGCGACGCCCGGAGCGGCGGTCCCGTGCGGTGACGCGGGCTGGTACGACATGACCCGCGAGTTCAAGACCTACCAGGCCGGGCACCCCACCGGGGGCGACCCTTCCGTGGTCATCAGGCAGGTCCGCGTACGGAAGGTGCGCGACGCCGGCGAAGCCCTCGTCGTCTTCGCCACCGACTCCGTCGGCAAGGGCCGGGGCGACGACGCCCGCGCCCTCGCCCAGGTCTTCGCCGCCTGGCGCCGGCAGGTGTACGGGGACCGGGGCACCGTGCAGCTCAGAACGGCCGACGGCGCGGTCGCGGCCAACGTGGCCTGGTGAGCAGCCGCACCCGGGGCCTGGTCACGGGGCGAGCGGTTGAGAAGACGTCTGGCGGTGGAGAAGACGTCTGCGGGCCGGGGCACCGGCGCGGTCGGCGAGGTCGAGGCTGCCCTCGGCCGGCGCCGACCGCGTCCGGCCAGTCCGTCGGCGGTCTTTCCGAAGTCGGCGAACCCTTGCCTCAGGCGGCGCCGCGGGCCTTGAGCGCCTCGGCCACGTGCTGGGCGGTGGCGGCGCTGGACTGGGGGTTCTGGCCGGTGACGAGGTTGCCGTCGACCACGACCCTGCTCGTCCAGGCCGGACCGCCCTCGACGTCGGCACCGAGCTCGCGGAGCCTGCTCTCCACGAAGTACGGGGACGCCTCCTTGAGGCCGCCCTGCCGCTCCTCCTCGTCGGTGAAGACGGTCAGCTTGCGGCCGGCGAAGGCGAAGGCGCCGTTCTCGTCGGTCGCGCTGAGCAGGCCCGCGGGGCCGTGGCACAGTGCCGCGACGGTCTTCCCACCTCGGTCGGTGTCGACGAGCAGACGGCCGAGGTCCCGGTCATGCGCCAGGTCCTCCATCGGCCCGTGTCCACCGGGGATGTAGACCGCGTCGTAGTCGGCGGCCGCGACATCGGCCAGCGTGAGGGGCTTGCCCAGCCGGTCGGCCAGGGAGTCCAGGTACGTGCGGAACTCCTCACCCTCGGCCTCGTCCACGCCGCCGCGCTCGTCGAGGCTGATCCCGTCGACGGTGGGCCGTACGCCCCCGGGGGTGGCGATGTCGACCTCATGGCCGGCCTCACGCAGTACCCGGTGCGACACGACGACCTCCTCGGCCCAGAATCCGGTGGGGTGGGTCGTGCCGTCGGCCAGGGTGATGCTGTCGGCGCCGGTGAGGACCATGAGGACCTTTGCCATGGCGGACCTTCTTTCTGTTCTCGCGCTTGCGGATTGCCTGCGTCCATCCAACCCGCCAGACCTCGCAATTTCTCCGATAGGCTCGCTCCTGTCATCAGATTTCTTATGGATGGAGGGTTGCGTGGCGGACCTCGACCTGTTGTCCACCTTCCTGGAGATCTACCGGAGCGGGTCGATCACCGCCGCCGCGGACCGGCGGGGCCTGTCCCAGCCCGCTGTCAGCGGACAGCTCGCCCGCCTGGAGGAACAGCTCGGCGAACCCCTCTTCATCCGATCGCGCCGGGGCGTGGTCCCCACCGAACGCGCCTACGACCTGGCCCGGCGGGTAGGCACCCGCATCGACGAGCTGCGCCACGCGCTCGTCGCCCCCGGCGAGGACCAGGCGGCCTTCCGGGGCACGGTGCGTCTCGCCGGCGCCTCGGAGCTGATGGCCACGCGCATCGTGCCCGCGCTCGCTCCGCTCACCACCCGTGGCCTGAGGCTGCGGATCACTCTGGGCCTCGCGGAGGAGCTGCTCGCGGCGCTCACCGCCGGGCGGGTCGACCTGGTGGTCTCGGCGGTCCGCCCGCAGCTGAAGGACGTGGTGGCCACGCCCCTCGCCGACGAGGAGTTCGTGCTGGTGGGCTCCCCCAGCCTCGCCCGCACGGTCGACCCCGAGCGGCTCACCACCGAACCGCTCCAGGCCCTGGCCCACCTGCCGCTGGTCGCGTACGGGGAGGAGTTGCCCATCATCCGGCGCTACTGGCGCAGCGAGTTCGGCCGCCGCCCACCCAACCCGGTCGCGGTCACCGTCCCCGACCTCCGCGCGGTCCTGGCCGCCGTGGTCGCCGGAGCGGGGGTGTCGGTGCTGCCCCGCTACCTCGTGGAACCCGCACTCGCTGCCGGGTCGGTTGAGGCGCTGCACCACCCGCTCGTACCCCCGCTGAACACCCTCTACCTGGCGACCCTCGCCGGCGGCCTGGTCAACCCTGCCGTGGCAGGAGTCCACCGCCACCTGACCGAACGCTCCCGCGAGTGGGACGTCCTGTAGCGGACCACCCGGTCCGCCGGCCCACCGCGAGCCGTGATCGGGACGGATGTCATGTGCCGGGGCAGGGCGGGTGGAAGTCGACCGCCGGGAAGTACTGCGCCCATTGGGTTCGGGTGATGCGGGGGTGGGCGCTGTCGCAGATGCGGGCGGCCACCCTGTCCAGGGCGGGGTCCCACAGCCGGATCGTGAAGTCGTTGCCGCCGGTGGCCAGGGCGTGGCCGTCCGGGCTGAAGGCGACGGCCGGTACGGGGTTCGCGTGGCCGGTGAGCGCCGTGGGAGTGGCCGTACCGCCGACGTCCCACAGCAGGGCCTTGCCGTCCGCGGCGCCGGCGGCCAGTCGGCGGCCCTCCGCGTCGAAGACCAGCGTGTAGAGCCAGGAGCCGGACGCCGGTAGCTGCCCCGTCCTCACCGGGTGGCCGATGTCGCTGACGTCCATCAACCAGACCGTCCTGTCCGTGCGGTGGAAGGCGGCCAGTCGCCGGTCGTCGGGGCTGAACACGCCGCCGGTCAGAGGGGCGGATCGGTACGGGAACGGCAGTTCCCGGGGGTTGCGCGGATCCCTGATGTCCCAGAACCGCAGCGAACCGGACTCGCCGGTGCTCGTCACGAGCGTGCGGCCGTCCGGGCGGAACGAGGCCGTCGTGACGTGCGGCCCGTCCTAGGCGATCCGGCTCAGTCGCCGGGGACGGCCGGGATCGGTCAGGTCCCACAGACCGGCCGTGCCCTGCGCCCAGACGGCCAGCAGGTGGCCGTCCGGGCCGAAGCGGGCACCGCCGACTTCACCGGCGCCGGGGGTGAGGACCGAGGCCAGTCGCGGTCTGCGCGGCTCGGTCACGTCCCAGACGCGGGCGGTGGCGTCCTCACTGGCCGTGACGAGGGTACGCCCGTCCGGGCTGAACGCCACGGACCGGACGAACCTGGTGTGCCCGTGCAGGACCGACAGCGGCCACAGGGACCGGCCTCCGGTGACCTGCCACAGGCGTGCCGTGCCGTCCCAGCTGGCGCTGGCGAGCAGGTGGCCGCCGCGGGCGAACGCCAGGGACGTGACCACGTCGTCGTGGGTCGCGAGCGACAGGTCCCGCAGGTCCAGGAGCCGGTCGGAGTTGGCGAGCACGCGACCGTCCGGGCTGAACGCGGCCTGGTAGAAGCCGCCCTGCACCGTGCTGATCCGCTTCGGGTCGGCCCGGGCCGCGACGTCCCAGAACTGCGTGGACCCGCCCACCGTGACGAGCGTGCTGCCGTCGGGGCTGAACGCCACCGACCAGACGATCGCGGGGTGGCCGGGCAGGACGGCCGGTGGCTGCGTGCGCGGGCTGCTGCCGACGTCCCAGACCCGAGCGGTGCGATCCCAGCTCCCGGTGGCCACGGTCCGGCCGTCCGGACTGAACGCGGCCGAGGTCACCGTGTCGGTGTGGCCGCGCAGCACGTCGAGGAGGACCGGATGGGCGGGGTCGACGACGTCCCACAGCCTCGCCGTGGTGTCGCCGGTCGTCGCCAGCGTGCGGCCGTCCGGGCCGAACGTCACCGAGGTGACCGTGCCGGTGTGGCCCGGCACGGTGGCCAGCAGCCGGGGATGGCGGGGGTCCTGCACGTTCCACAGCCGGGCCCCGCCGTCGGTGTGGCCGGTGGCGAGGACGCCGCCGGGCCGGTACGCCACCCACGTCGGCGCGGACGGCTGCTCGGGCAGCGTGCTCAGCTCTGCGGGCGCACGCGGGTTCGTCACGTCCCACAGCCGCACCGAGCGTTCGCCCGCCGTGGCGAGGACATGACCACCCTCACCGAACGCCACCGCCCTCAGCTGCTCCGGCTGGTGCAGGACGGCGAGTTCCACGGGGCGGTGGGCGTCCCCGATGTCCCACAGTCGCACCGTGCGGTCCCAGCTCGCCGAGGCCAGGACGGTGCCCTTCGGCGCGACGGAGATCGAGACCACATCGGAGGTGTGACCGGTGAGCCGGCCCGTGTACGTCGTCGAGAACGCGCTCATGAGCTGGTCGCGGACGTCGCCGGTGGCCGCCAACCGGTAGGCGGCCAGGTTCAGCTGCGCGGCGAGGGCCGGGTTCTGCTGCCGCACTCCGGCCGCGTCCGCGGCGGCCTTTCGCGCAAGGGCCACGTTGCGCTGCCGGACGGCCGAGTCCCGCGAGTCGATGGCCAGCCCGCCCGCGGTCGCGGCGATGACCACGAGCACGGTGAGCAGCGTGACCAGTTGCCTCAGCCGGACCGTTCGTCGCCTGACCGCCGCGATCTCACCGGCCTGCGCTTCCCGGCTCGCGTCGAGGAAGCGCCGTTCCCTGGAGGTCAGCCGGCTGCCGTCCGCCGCGACCAGGTCCAGCGCCGCGGCCAGTCGGGCACCCCGGTACAAGGCGTGGGGGTCGTGGTCCTGCGCTTCCCAGTCGGCGGTCGCGTCGGTGAGCTGCCGGTGCAGGAGTAGCTGGTCGCGGTCCTCGGTGAGCCAGCCGCGCAGTCTCGGCCAGCACCGGATGATCGCCTCGTGCGTGATCTCGACGCATTTCTGGTCCAGCGTCACCAGCCTCTGCCGGGTCAGGGTGTCGAGCACGAAGGCGGTGTCGGGGTTCGGGTCGAGCTCGTCCCTCGTGATCCGGCGCCTGGTGTCCTCCGTACCGTCGCCCAGCGCGGTCAGCCGGAGGAACAGCGATCTGGCGAGGTCCTGCTGTACGGGTGACAGCGCCTGGTAGGCGGCCTCGGCGGTGTGGGCCAGCGCGTGCTGGATGCCGCCGGCCGCCAGATAGCCGTCCAGGGTCAGCCGGCTGCCGCTGCGGCGGCGCCAGGTCTCGGCCATCGCGTGCGAGACCAGGGGCAGCGCACCCGGCTGGCCGGCGGCGTCCGCGACCACGGCCGCCAACAGCGGGCCGGTCACGGTGCAGTCGCTGAGCCCGGCCGGCCGGGTGATGGCCTCGCGCAGCTCCTGGCTGCTCATCGGTCCGACCGCGACCTGCGCGTCGCGCATCGCCTCGACCAGCCGGGGGTCCTGCACGCAGTGGCCGTAGAAGTCGGCGCGGACGCCGAGTACCACCCGGGTCCTGCTGGTCGCCGCCGTGGTGGCCGCGATCAGCAGGGCGATGAACGCGTCCCGTTCCTCCCGGTCCCTGCAGAGGGTGAAGACCTCCTCGAACTGGTCGACGACGATCAGCGCGTCGATGTCCGGTGCGCGGTCGACGACGGCTCGGCGGATCCGCAGGTGCAGGGCCTTGGGATCGTCGAGCAGTTCGGTCACCAGCGCGCCGGGAGCCTCTCCCGTCGCGGCGGCCAGGTGGATCGCGCACTCCTCCACGGGATGCGGACCCGGCGTGAACAGCATGACCGGCCACCCGGATGCCCGCGCGCGGGCGACGAGCCCGGCCCGCAGCACCGAGGACTTCCCTGCTCCGGACGGCCCGAAGGCCGCCAGGAACCGGTGGTCACGCACCTTCGCGAGCACCTCGTCGGTCAGTCGCTCGCGCCCGAAGAAGCGGTCGGCGTCTTCCGGTTGGAACGCCGACAGTCCCGCGTACGGTGTGCTCCGCCGACTGGACTCCCCGGGCTCGTCGCCCGGTGCGCTCGCGGCGATCTCGGCGGCGACCGCATGCCATCGGGTTTCCCATGCGCGGCGGTCCCCCTGGCACGCCTCGACGTAGGCGAGCGTGACGCCGAGGCTGGGGAACCTGTGCCCGCCCGCGGCGTCCGACAGCGTCGTGGACGAATAGTGGGCCCTCTTGGCCAGTGCCCGGTAGGGCGGGCGTCCCGCCGCCTCGCGCAGCTTGCGAAGGTCGGCCGCGAACCGTGTCAGCGGACCGGTGTCCAGGTCGAGGGGGCGTTCGGGGCGTGGCATTGCCTTCCTTCCTGCGTCTTTCCGCAGTCGTGATGGGAGGTGATTGTCCAGCTCTTGATGTCCGGAACCCTCGTTCCGGCGCCGGACATCGGCCGGCGGTTAGACATGGGCCAGCGCAACCGCGCAAGCCCGAGACGAAGGAGAACCATGAGGTCTGTGCGACGACTGATGCTGCTGGCGGCGGCCACCGGACTGCTGGCCGGCGCCGCCTTCCCGGGCACGCCCGCGTTTGCCGCGGCGCCGCTGCTGAAGTCCAACCTGAACGGGAGGTGCGCCGACATCTTCATGTTCCATCAGGAGAACGGAGCCTCCACCGTGACGTGGGACTGCACCGGCAACACCAACCAGCAGTGGCGCTGGGACGGTGAGCAGATCCGCTCCAGCATGAACGGGAAGTGCCTGGAGATCTACGGCCCCCATCTGGGTGACCAGGGCTCGGTGGCCATGTGGGACTGCAACGGCGGTCTCCACCAGAAGTGGTTCCGCAACGGCAGCGAGATCCGGAACCGCGTGAACGGGAAGTGCCTGGACATCCTGGGCGGTCGGCCCGAGAACGGCCAGCTCCTGGTGAGTTGGAGCTGCAACGGCGCGCGGAGCCAGAGCTGGGACTTCTGAACGCCGGCCCGGGGGGGGGGGGGGGGGGGGGGGGGGGGGGGGGGGGGGGGGGGGGGGGGGGGGGGTGTGGGGTGGTTGTTTTGTGTTGGGCGTGGGGGGCCGGCGGTTGGATC
>NZ_JBVHVT010000107.1:0-24251 GCF_055564695.1 Streptomyces sp. NPDC029014 | reverse complement strand
CTCTATGTTTTTTCTTGCGTGAAGGCTTCGCCCTTCCCCCCTCCCCCCCCCCACCCCCCCCCCCCGCCCCCCCCCCCCCCCCCCCCACGGTCCCCCCCCCCCCCCCCCCCCCCCCCCGCCGGCGTTTTCACGTACCGCCGCGCCTCAGCCGCGGTCCCGCATCGGCAGGCGCGGCAGGCGCAGCCGCGGCCGCGGGACGCGCGCCGCCAGCCGGGCCAGTCCGGCCGCCCGGTCGCGGACCGCCTCCGCCCAGGCGTCGCGGCGCGCCTCGGCCGCCCAGCGCAACCGGACCGCGGAGCGCGGCAGCAGCAGCGCCCGCAGCCGGCCGAGCCGGCCCACCCCGGCCAGCAGCGCGGTCCGCGCCAGCAGCACGTCCTGCGCCGGCCGGTACGGGTCCGCGCCGGGCGGGGCGTACAGCGCGCGCTCCACCGCCCCGGCGACCCGGTGCACCGCCTGCGCGGCCTCCGGCTCCAGCCGGCCCAGTTCCACCAGCCGGGACGCGGCCCGGCGCGGCGACAGGGCCCCGTCCGGGGCGATGCCCACGTCCCAGGCGGCGTCGCCCAACTCCTGCCAGGCCGGCAGGACTCCGTCGGCGGCCAGCCGCCGGGCCCGGACCCGGCTGCGCCACAGCAGCGGCAGCAGCGGCACGGCCAGCAGCGCCAGCACCGCGCCCGTCCAGCCGAGCACCGCCGTCACCGACGGGCCGCCGCCCCCGCCGCCCGCGTTCTGCTGCGGTGCGGCGCCGCCGCACTCGCCCAGCTTCTTCAGCTCCGGCGGGCAGGCGTCGGCCTTCGACGGCTCCGCCGACGGCTGCGCCGTGCTCTGCGACGGCAGCGGGGCCGGGGCCGAGGGCTGGGCCGCCGGCCGGTCGGTGCGCGAGTAGTCCGGCAGGCTGATGCCCTGCCGCGGCGTGGGCTCGAACCGGGTCCAGCCGATGCCCTCGAAGTACAGCTCCGGCCAGGCGTGCGCGTCCCGCATGGTCACGTTGACGCTGCCGTCCGCCTGCCGCTCGCCCGGGGTGAAGCCCACCGCCACCCGCGCCGGGATGCCGAGCGAACGCGACATCGCCGCCATCGAGAAGGCGAAGTGGACGCAGAAGCCCTCCTTGTCCTCCAGGAACCGGGCGATGGCCGTCGGGCCGGTCCCCGAGGCCACCTTCGTGTCGTAGCGGAACCCGCCGCTCACCGCGAAGAAGTCCTGCAGGGCCACCGCGCGCGTGTAGTCGTCCTTCGCGCCCCTGGTGACCTGGCGGGCGGTCTCCGCGACCACCGGCGGCAGGTTGTCCGGCAGCCTCGTGTACTCCTCGCGGACCGCCCGGTCCGCCTCCGGGGCGGCCTTCAGCTGCGCCGCCGTCGGCCGCAGCAGCAGACTGCGCACCTGGTACACCGCGCCCTGGACGTTCTGGTAGCGGTCCTTGCCCAGCTGGTCCCCGACGAGGGTCCGGCCGACCGGCTCGAACCGCCACTTGCCGGGGATGTCCACGGACGTCGCCGGGTACGGCATCGGCAGGTACCGCTGCGCGTAGGTGTCGGCCGCGGAGAGGTTGGTGCGGACCTCGACGGCGTTCTTGCGGACCTGCTCGCTCAGGCCGGGCGGGACCGGCAGCCGCTCGGGCACGTCGGTCAGGGCGCGCGGCGAGGCCTCCCACTTGACGCCGTTGAACTCGTCCAGGGCCAGGATCCGCAGGTACTGGTCGCTCAACTGCTGGCTGTCCGTGCGGTACTTCAGCACCACCCGGTTGTCCTGCGCGTTCAGGCTGCCCTGCAGCGAGACGAGCGGGTTGACCGCCGAGATGGTCCCGCCGACCCCGTTCCCGCCGGCCTCGGCCTCGCCCTGGCGGGCCAGCAGCCCGCCGCCGAGCGGGGGCAGCACCGCCGGGACCGCCAGCGCGACGCCCAGCGCCACCGCGCCGATCCGCCGCCCCGTGCGCACGGGGGAGACCGCCTGGCCCGAGCCCGCGCCGCCCCCGTACCCGGAGGCCGCCGACACCCGCCCGGGCGGAGCCGCGCCGAAGACCCGGCCCCACTGGGCCAGCCGGTCCCGGCCCTCGGCCAGCAGCAGCACCAGGTAGCCGCCGCCGGCCAGCAGGAACGCGAACCAGGCGCCCCGCTGGCCGCCGGACAGCCCGGCGGCCACCGAGTACAGGGCGAGCAGCGGCAGCCCGGCCGCCGCGGCGCTGCGCAGCGTCACCGCCAGCAGGTCCACCAGCAGCCCGATCAGCAGCACCCCGGCCAGCAGCAGCAGCCGGATGCCGTCCGTCAGCGGCGCCGGTATCGCGAACTCGGCCACGTCCTGCAGGCCGCGCCGGAACAACGCGCCGACGTCCGTCACCAGGTAGGCCATCGGCCCGGTGCCGGTGGACTCGCCCTTCCCCGCGAAGAGGAAGACCAGCACCAGCAGCGACACCAAGGCCTGGCAGGCCACGGTCAGCCAGCGCGCCATCGGCACCCGTCGGGCCGCCGCACCCACCCCGCTCTGCACGGCCAGCAGCAGGCCCGCCTGGAGCAGCCAGCCCGACGACTCCACCAGCGCGGCCAGCGACCACGAGGTCATCAGCGTCGCCAGTGCCGCGAACAGCGTCAGCCGCGCCTGCCCGCTCATGACCGGCCTCCCGAGGTCTCCGCACCCAGCGGTGCACTGCCGGCCTGCCGCCACAGGTCACCGAACGCCGCGCCGGGCGGCACGGCCAGCGCCGTCCAGCCCGTCTCGCGCAGCCGGTGCAGGCGTTCCTCCGCCCGACCGCCCGGGCGCCCGGCCCAGCCGTCCGGGTCCAGGACGAAGGCCACCGCGGCCCCACTGCGCCCGCGCATCTTCGCCGCCATTTCCGTCTGTACGTCGTCCAGGTCGCCGAGGAAGGCGATGAGCAGCCCGTCGCCGCCGGCACCCGTGCCGCCTCCGCCGCCGTCGCCGCTGCGCAGGGCGTCGTACGCGCGCGAGAGGCCCGCGCCGTCGGAGTGACCGACGACCGCGAGGGTGTCCATCATCAGCCCGGAGGCCTCGGCGGACTCCGAGCCGCCGGAGGAGAAGCCGCCGCCCTCGCCGGGCACCGCGCTCCCGGTGTCGGTGAGCAGCCGCACGGCGAAGCCCCGCTCCAGCAGGTGCACCAGGGTTGAGGCGGCCGCCGAAACGGCCCACTCGAAGGCGGAGTCCGGGCCGGCGCCCTCGAAGGCGACCGCCCGGGTGTCCAGCAGCACGGTGGCCCGGCTGCGCTGCGGCTGCTCCTCGCGGCGCACCATCAGCTCGCCGTAGCGGGCGGTGGAGCGCCAGTGCACCCGGCGCAGGTCGTCGCCGCGACGGTAGCCGCGCGGGATCACGTCGTCGTCGCCCGCCAGGGCCAGGGCGCGGCGGCTGCCGTCGCCGTAGCCGGAGGTCTCGCCGGTCAGCCGGGCCGCCGGCAGCTCCTCGGTCCGCGGGACGACGGTGAGCAGGTCGTACGTGCTGAACGAGCGGGTCAGCTCGACCAGCCCGAACGGGTCGGTCAGCCGCAGCTGGAGCGGGCCCAGCGGGTAGCGGCCGCGCAGGTCGGAGCGGACCCGGTAGGACACCTCGCGGCGCCCGCCCGGCTCGACGCGGTCCAGCACGAAGCGGGGGCGGGGCCCGAGCACGTAGGGGACCCGGTCCTGCAGCATCAGCAGTCCGGTGGGCAGCCGGGAAACGTTGTCGACGCGCAGCTGCACCCGGGCCTCGGCGCCGGCGGGCACCCGGACCGGGGTGAGCCGGCGGCTGCCGGTGACCCGGTGGCGGGTGCGGTGCAGGGCGAGGACGCAGACCAGCGGCAGGGCGGCCAGCAGCAGCCCGACCCGGAGCAGTTCGCCCTGGCCGAGCACGTACGCGCAGAGGGCGGCGGCGGTCCCCGCGGCCAGGAAGGACCGGCCGCGGGTGGTCAGCCCCGCCAGCGAGGCGCGCAGCCCGCCCCGCCCCGGACCCTGGCTCACGCCGCCGGCGCCGCGCGGGGCACCGGCACCCATCAGAAGCCCCGGACGCCCGCGGCGGGCGGTATGTCGCCGCGGCCTCGGGCGGCCGGGACGGGGGTGCGCTGCACGATGTCCTGGACGACCTGCTCGGCGGTGCGCCGGTTGAGCTGGGCCTGCGCGGTGGGCAGCAGCCGGTGCGCGAGGACCGGGCCGGCCAGGGCCTGGGCGTCGTCGGGCAGGACGTAGTCGCGGCCGGACAGGGCCGCCGAGGCCTTCACGGCGCGCAGCAGGTGCAGGGTGGCCCGGGGCGAGGCGCCCAGGCGCAGGTCGGGGTGGCTGCGGGTGGCGGAGACCAGGTCGACGACGTAGCGCTTGACCGGCTCGGCCACGTACACGTCGCGGACGGCGTCGATCAGCTTGGTGATGTCGTGGGCGTGCGCGACGGCCTGCAGGTCGTCGAGCGGCGACAGCCCGCCGTGCACGTCGAGCATCTGCAGCTCGGCGTCCGGGTTCGGGTAGCCGACGGAGACGCGGGCCATGAAGCGGTCGCGCTGGGCCTCGGGCAGCGGGTAGGTGCCCTCCATCTCCACCGGGTTCTGGGTGGCGACCACCATGAAGGGGCTCGGCAGGGCGTAGGTCGTGCCGTCGATGGTGACCTGCCGCTCCTCCATGGACTCCAGCAGCGCGGACTGGGTCTTGGGCGAGGCGCGGTTGATCTCGTCGCCGATGACGATCTGGGCGAAGATCGCGCCGGGCTTGAACTCGAACTCGCGGCGCTGCTGGTCGTAGATGCTGACACCGGTGATGTCGGAGGGCAGCAGGTCCGGCGTGAACTGGATGCGCTGCACCGAGCAGTCGATCGACTTGGCGAGGGCCTTGGCGAGCATGGTCTTGCCGACGCCGGGCACGTCCTCGATCAGCAGGTGGCCCTCGGCGAGCAGCACGGTCAGCGCGAGCCGCACGACCTCGGGCTTGCCCTCGATCACGGTCTCGACCGAGTCGCGCACGCGCTCGGCCGTGCTCGTCAGATCCGTGAGGCTCGCTCTGTCGTCATACGTCGTCACCTGGTACTCCTCGGCCCTTTCCGGTAGGGCCGACGTCCTTCGCGCGTGACGGCCCACCCCAACACGGACGCCGGCCCGGACGGGATTCCGGGCGGCGTCATCCCCGCATTGTTGACGGCGTCACGGGGCTGTGTCACTCACGAGGCCGGAACGATCTCCCGCAGGAGCCCGGTGTGCACGTCGAAGACGAAGCCTCGCACATCGTCGCGGTGGGGGAGGAAGGGGTTGGTGCGGACCCGCTGCATGGACTGGCGAACGTCCTGGTCAACGTCCCGGAAGGCCTCGACGGCCCAGGCGGGGCGCTGGCCGACCTCGTCCTCCAGCTCGTGCCGGAAGTCCTCGGTGAGGCTCTCCAGGCCGCAGCCGGTGTGGTGGATGAGTATGACGCTGCGGGTGCCCAGGGCGCGCTGGCTGATGGTGAGCGAGCGGATCGTGTCGTCGGTGACGACGCCGCCGGCGTTGCGGATCGTGTGGCAGTCGCCCAGCTCCAGGCCGAGCGCCTTGTGCAGGTCGAGGCGGGCGTCCATGCAGGCCACGACGGCGACGCGGAGCACCGGACGGGCGTCCATGCCCGGGTCCTGGAAGGTCGCGGCATACCTGCGGTTCGCCGCTACCAGCTGATCGGTGACGGACCCGCCGGCGGACAGTTCGGCGGAGTCTGCGGGCAGGGATGCGGAAGTCGTCATGCATACGACGTTAGTGGTCACCGCTGGTCGTGGCATGGAGTGAGGGTGGACAAAGAAGGTCAACCAGTCTTGTTGTGAGCTAACCCACAGGAGTGGGCAGGGGGCGCCCGTTCGGGTGATTCGCGGCTTTCGGGGGTTCCTCGGGGGACAGCCGCTACGGCGCGCGCGGGCGGTTCGTTGACCGCGCGGGGCAGTGCACTAAAGTGGCGCGAACCGGCCGGAGCCCGGCCCTGACCGGCCGCCCGGCCCCCTGGTAACACTCCGCGTGCGCGGCGCGGCGTATGCCTGCCGCGCCGTTATCTGAGAGGGCGCTTTGACCAGCGAGTCCCGACACGTCCCGGTAATGCTCCAGCGGTGCTTGGACCTGTTGGCCCCGGCGCTCCAGAAGCCGGGGGCCGTCGTCGTCGACTGCACCCTCGGCCTCGGAGGCCACAGCGAGGCCCTGCTGACCCGATTCCCCGAGGCCCGTCTGATCGGCCTCGACCGCGACAAGGAGGCCCTGCGCCTCTCCGGCGAGCGACTGGCCCCCTTCGGGGACCGGGCCACCCTCGTCCACGCCGTCTACGACGAACTGCCCGACGTACTGGACCGCCTCGGCATCCCGACCGTCCAGGGCATCCTCTTCGACCTCGGCGTCTCCTCCATGCAGCTCGACGAGGCCGACCGCGGGTTCGCCTACGCCCAGGACGCGCCGCTGGACATGCGCATGGACCAGACGACCGGCGCCAGCGCCGCCGAGGTGCTCAACACCTACCCGCCGGGCGAGCTCGTACGGATCCTGCGCCAGTACGGCGAGGAGAAGCAGGCCAAGCGGATCGTCTCGGCGATCGTCCGCGAGCGCGCGAAGGAGCCGTTCACCAACAGCGCCCGGCTCGTCGAGCTGATCCGTGACGCCCTGCCGCAGGCGGCCAAGCGCACCGGCGGCAACCCGGCCAAGCGCACCTTCCAGGCGCTGCGCATCGAGGTCAACGGCGAGCTGTCCGTCCTGGAACGGGCCGTCCCGGCGGCCGTGGACCGCATCGCGGTGGGCGGCCGCATCGTGGTGCTCTCCTACCACTCCCTGGAGGACCGCCTCGTCAAGCAGGTCTTCGCCGCCGGGGCCGCCTCCACCGCCCCGCCGGGCCTGCCGGTGGTCCCCGAGAAGTACCTGCCGAAGCTGAAGCTCCTCACCCGCGGCGCCGAACTGCCCACCGAGGAGGAGATCGCCGAGAACCGGCGGGCCGCCCCGGCCCGCTTCCGCGGAGTGGAGCGGATCCGGGAGGCGAACGCGTGAGCAGGGGCGGGGCCGGGCCGGCGGGACCGGGACGACTGCGCGGCCCCGCGGCGGGACAGGCGGCGCGCACGCCGTTCGTCCTGCTCGTGGTGGCGCTGCTCGCCGGCGGCCTGATCAGCCTGCTGCTGCTGAACTCCGCCCTGAACGAGGGCTCCTTCCAGCTGTCCCGGCTGAAGAAGGAGACCACCGCGCTGACCGACGAGGAACAGGCCCTCCAGCGGGACGTCGACGCCTACTCGGCGCCCGACGCGCTCCAGCGCCGCGCCCAGGAACTGGGCATGGTCCCCGGCGGCAGCCCCGTCTTCGTCGGCCCCGACGGCAAGGTCACCGGAACCGCCGCCGTCGCGGAGTCCCCCACGCCGGTCGCCCCGCCGGCCACGCCCCCCGCCGCACCCCCGGCCGCGTCCGGAACCCCGGCGGCGCCGGCCGGCGCGCCGGCGCAGAGCCCGCCCCCGCCGAACGCCCCCGCCGCGCCGGGCCCGGCGGCGTCCGCCCCCCGGCCCGGGCCCCAGCCCACCCCGAACCCAGGCAGGTGACGTCGTGACCCGGACCCCTCCGGGGCCCCTCCCCGCCCCGCGATCCCCCCGCCCCGGCGCGCCGGAGCCGCGGCACCCGGAGGTGGCCGGGTGAGCCCGCAGGAGCCGCCGCGACGGAAGGTGCCCGGCCCCGGACGGCCCCGCCCCGGCAGCACCGACCGGCCGCGGCCCGGCACCCGCCCCGCGACCCGCCGGCCCCCCGCGGGCCGCACCCCGCACACGATCCGGCTCGGCAACCCGCGGCCCCGGCTGCGGCTGGTCGGCGTCGGACTGGCCCTCGTGATGCTGGCCTTCGTCGTACGGCTGCTCCAGGTACAGGCCGTCGACGCCGCCACCTACTCGGCCAAGGCCTCCGAGAACCGCTTCGCCAGCTACACCCTGGCCGCCGAGCGCGGCGAGATCACCGATCGCAGGGGCGTCGCCCTCGCCACCAGCGTCGACGCGTACGACATCACCGCCGACCCCAAGATGTTCACCCCGCAGGAGAGCAAGGCGCCCGACGCCCCCGAGCAGGCGGCCGCCCTCCTCGCGCCCATCCTGAACGCCGACGCCGGGGAGCTCACCGCCCGGCTGAAGACCAGGAACACCCGCTACGTCGTCCTCGCCCGCCGCCAGACCCCCCAGGTCTGGAACCAGATCAAGGACCTCAAGCGGGTCTTCGCCGAGAAGGCCACCGCCGACAAGCGGAACAACGGCCCCGGCGCCAACGTCCTGGCCGGCGTGTTCAACGAGGACAGCAGCAAGCGGGTGTACCCGGGCGGGGACCTGGCCGCCGGGATACTGGGCTACGTCAACGCCGAGGGCAAGGGCGCCGGCGGCATGGAGTCCGCCCTCGACCGGAAGCTGGCCGGCAAGGACGGCACCATCACCTACGCCCAGTCCGGCGGCCGCCGCGTGCCCACCGCCGGGTCCAGCGGCAAGCCCGCCGTGCCCGGCGAGGACGTCGAGCTGACCATCGACCGGGACATCCAGTGGGCGGCGCAGAGCGCCATCACCGAGCAGGTCCAGAAGTCCGAGGCCGACCGCGGCTACGTCGTCGTCCAGGACACCCGCACCGGCGAGGTACTGGCCATGGCCAACGCCCCCGGCTTCGACCCCAACGACCTCAGCCGGGCCAGCTCCGCCGCCATGGGCAACGCGGCCCTCCAGGACGTGTACGAGCCCGGCTCCACGGCCAAGGTCATCTCCATGGCCGCCGTGCTGGAGGAGAAGAAGGCCACCGCCGACACCCGCGTCGAGGTCCCGAACCGGCTCCACCGCGGCGACCGGCTGTTCAAGGACGACATCGACCACCCGACCTGGTACCTGACCCTCAACGGGGTCCTCGCCAAGTCCTCCAACATCGGCACCATCCTGGCCACCGGCCAGCTCGGCGCCACCCAGCCCGAGGCCAACAAGGTCCTGTACTCGTACCTGACCAAGTTCGGCATCGGGCAGCCGACGGGGCTGAACTACCCGGGCGAGTCCCGCGGCATCCTCGCCCGCCCAGAGGCCTGGTCGACCTCCCAGCAGTACACGATCCCCTTCGGTCAGGGCCTGTCCCTCAACGCCATGCAGGCGGCCTCCGTGTACTCCACCATCGCCAACGGCGGGGTCCGCATCGAGCCCACCCTGGTCCGCGGCACCAAGGGCCCCGACGGCCGCTTCACCCCCGCCCCGGCCCCCGAGCAGACCCGTGTGATCAGCAGGGAAACCGCCAGGACCCTCTCCGAGATGCTGGAGTCCGTCGTCGACGACCAGGAGGGCACCGGCACCAAGGCCCGCATCCCCGGCTACCGCGTCGGCGGCAAGACGGGCACGTCCAACCGGGTGGATCCGGCCACCGGCCGCTACAAGGGATACACCGCGTCCTTCGCCGGCTTCGCCCCCGCCGACAACCCCCGCATCACCGTCTACTGCGCCGTCCAGAACCCGACCAAGGGCAGCTACTTCGGCGGCCAGGTGTGCGGCCCCATCTACAAGAAGGTCATGGAGTTCGCCCTCAAGACCCTCCAGGTAGCCCCCACCGGAAGCGCACCCGCAGGCCTCCCGGTCACCTACGAACCCGGCCCCCGGGCCACCCCCCAGAACTCCCCGCAGCCCGGCCGGTGACCCGCCCGGCCCGCCCGTCCCGTCCCGCAGACCCGTGAGGCACCACCAGTGACAACGATCACCCCGAAACCCGGGAACCAGCCCTCCGGCCCCGTCCCGGGCGGGCCCTCGCTTCGCGACCGGCCCGCCGCGCCCGGTACGCTCACCGCCGTGCCCCACGCTGATCAGCCCAGAACCACCCAGCACGACGCCCCGGCAACGCCGCCGGGCGCGCCGCGGCCCACGACCGCCCGCCCGACCCCGCTCCGGGAGCTCGCGGCCCTGGTGGACCCGGCCGCCGCGCCCGCGCCGTCGGACCCGCTGATCACCGGGATCACGCACGACTCCCGTGCCGTGCGCCCCGGTGACCTGTACGCGGCCCTGCCCGGCGCCCGGATGCACGGTGCCGACTTCGCCGCCCAGGCCGCCTCCCGCGGCGCCGCGGCCGTGCTGACCGACCCGGCGGGCGCCGAGCGCGCCGCCGCGACCGGCCTGCCGGTGCTCGCCGTCGCGGACCCCCGCGGCCGGATGGGCGAGCTCGCCGCCGCGATCTACGGCCACCCCGGCGAGGGCCTGCTCCAGATCGGCATCACCGGCACCTCCGGCAAGACCACCACGGCGTACCTCGTCGAGGGCGGGCTGCGCGGCGCGGGCCGCCCCACCGGACTGGTCGGCACCGTCGAGATGCGCATCGGCGACGAGCGCATCAAGTCCGAGCGGACCACCCCCGAGGCCACCGACCTCCAGGCCCTGTTCGCCGTCATGCGCGAACGCGGCGTCGAGGCCGTCGCCATGGAGGTCTCCAGCCACGCCCTGGTGCTCGGCCGGGTCGACGGCTGCGTCTTCGACGTCGCCGTCTTCAACAACCTGAGCCCGGAGCACATGGAGTTCCACTCCGACATGGAGGACTACTTCCAGGCCAAGGCCCAGCTCTTCACCGAGCGCCGGGCCCGCCTGGGCGTGGTCAACGTCGACGACGAGTACGGCCGCCGCCTCGCCGAGGAGTCGGCGATCCCGGTCGTCACCTTCTCCGCCGCCGGCGACCCGGGCGCCGACTGGCGCGCCGAGGACGTCGTCTTCGGGCACATGGACTCCACCCTGACCGTGCTCGGCCCGAACGGGGAGCGCGTGTCGGCCAGGGCCCCGCTGCCCGGCCCGTTCAACGTCGCCAACACCGTCGCCGCGATCGCCACCCTCGCCGCCGCCGGCCTCGACCCGCAGACCGCCGCCGACGGCATCGCCGCGGTCCCCGGCGTCCCCGGCCGCCTGGAGCGGGTCGACGCGGGGCAGCCGTACCTTGCCGTGGTCGACTACGCGCACAAGACCGACGCCGTCGAATCGGTGCTGCGGGCGCTGCGCGAGGTCACCGCCGGCCGGCTGCACATCGTGCTCGGCTGCGGCGGCGACCGCGACACCACCAAGCGCGGCCCGATGGGCGCCGCGGCGGCCCGGTTCGCCGACACCGCCGTCCTGACCTCCGACAACCCGCGCTCCGAGGACCCCCTGAAGATCCTCGCCGCCATGTTCGAGGGCGCGGTCTCCGTGCCCGCCGAGGAGCGCGGCACGGTCCTCGTCGACGCCGACCGGGCCGC
Organism: Streptomyces sp. NPDC029014; assembly: GCF_055564695.1. Taxonomy (NCBI): domain Bacteria; kingdom Bacillati; phylum Actinomycetota; class Actinomycetes; order Kitasatosporales; family Streptomycetaceae; genus Streptomyces; species Streptomyces sp. NPDC029014. The sequence goes on along the minus strand of NZ_JBVHVT010000107.1, from coordinate 13,116 downwards.
GGCCATCGCCGCCGCCGTGGCGCGCGCCGAGCCCGGTGACACCGTGCTGGTGGCAGGCAAGGGCCACGAGCAGGGCCAGGACACCGCCGGTGTCGTACGCCCCTTCGACGACCGCGCGGTGCTCCGCACCGCCATCGAGGCACAGGCCGCGCGCGACCGCGCCGCGCGGCAGCACGACGTGAACGTTCCCCAGGCCGAGGTGAACCAGTGATCGCCCTTTCCCTCGCCGAGATCGCCGACATCACCGGCGGGCGGCCCCACGACATACCGGATCCGTCCGTGCGGATCACCGGGCCCGTCGTCATCGACTCCCGCCAAGTGGAGGCCGGCAGCCTGTTCGCCGCCTTCGCGGGCGAGCACGTCGACGGCCACGAGTACGCGAAGGGGGCCGTCGACTCCGGTGCGGCGGCCGTCCTCGCCGCCCGGCCCGTCGGCGTTCCCGCGATCGTCGTCCCCGACGTCGAGAAGGCGCTCGGCGCCCTCGCCCGGGCCGTCGTGCAGCGCCTCGGCACCGACGTGGTGGCCCTGACCGGCTCCGCCGGCAAGACCTCCACCAAGGACCTCATCGCCCAGGTGCTGCAGGCCCACGCGCCCACCGTGTGGACCCCCGGCTCCCTCAACAACGAGATCGGCCTGCCGCTCACCGCGCTGCGCGCCACCGCGGAAACCCGGCACCTGGTGCTGGAGATGGGCGCCCGCGGCATCGGGCACATCGCCTACCTCACCGGCCTGACCCCGCCGCGCATCGGCGTCGTGCTCAACGTCGGCACCGCCCACATCGGCGAGTTCGGCGGCCGCGAGCAGATCGCCGTCGCCAAGGGCGAGCTGGTCGAGGCCCTGCCCGCCGCGGCCGACGGCGGAGTCGCCGTCCTCAACGCCGACGACCCCCTGGTCCGGGCGATGTCCGCCCGCACCGAGGCCCGCACGCTGCTCTTCGGCGAGGCCGAGGACGCCGACGTACGAGCGTCGGAGGTCCGGATGACACCTGCCGGACAGCCCTCCTTCACACTTCACACCCCCACCGGGTGCGGCGAAGTGACCTTGCGCCTGTACGGTGAGCACCACGTGTCGAACGCGCTTGCCGCGGCCGCCGTCGCCCACGTGCTGGGCATGTCCGTCGACGAGATCGCCATCGCGCTCTCCGGAGCGGGCACCTTGTCCCGGTGGCGGATGGAGGTCACCGAGCGAGCGGACGGCGTCACGGTCGTCAACGACGCCTACAACGCGAACCCCGAGTCCATGCGGGCCGCACTGCGCGCGCTGGCCGCCATGGGCGGCTCCGCCAGGGCGAACGGGGGGCGCACGTGGGCGGTGCTCGGTCCCATGGCCGAGCTCGGCGACGCCGCGCTGGCCGAGCACGACGCGGTGGGACGGCTTGCCGTCCGGCTCAACGTGAGCAAGCTCGTCGCAGTCGGGGGCAGGGAAGCGTCCTGGCTGCAGCTGGGCGCCTATAACGAGGGTTCGTGGGGTGAGGAGTCGGTGCTCGTGTCCGACGCGCAGGCGGCGATCGACCTGTTGCGCAGTGAACTGCGCCCGGGTGACGTCGTGCTGGTGAAGGCTTCCAGGTCGATCGGCCTGGAGCGGGTCGCTCAGGCGCTGCTCGACGGCGCCGAGGGCGAGGTCGCCGGCCGATGAGGCAGATCCTGTTCGCGGGTGTCATCGGTATGTTCCTCACCGTCATCGGCACCCCGCTGCTGATCAAGCTGCTGGCCCGCAAGGGCTACGGCCAGTTCATCCGCGACGACGGCCCGCGCGGCCACCTCGGGAAGAAGGGCACGCCCACCATGGGCGGTATCTCCTTCATCCTGGCCACGCTCATCGCGTACGCCCTGACGAAGGTGCTGACCGGCCAGTCGCCGTCGCTCTCCGGTGTCCTGGTGCTGTTCCTGATGGCCGGTATGGGCCTCGTCGGTTACCTCGACGACTACATCAAGATCGTCAAGAGGCGCTCGCTCGGTCTGCGGGCCAAGGCCAAGATGGCCGGCCAGCTGATCGTCGGCATCGCCTTCGCCGTGCTGGCGCTGCAGTTCAAGGACGCCCGCGGGCTCGCCCCGGCCTCCATGAAGCTGTCGTTCGTCAACGACTTCGGCTGGTCGATCGGCCCCGTCCTGTTCGTGGTCTGGGCGCTGTTCATGATCCTGGCCATGTCCAACGGCGTGAACCTGACGGACGGTCTGGACGGCCTGGCCACCGGCGCCGCCGTGATGGTCTTCGGCGCCTACACGTTCATCGGCGTCTGGCAGTTCCAGGAGTCCTGCGCCAACGCGGCGACCCTGACCAACCCGAACGCCTGTTTCGAGGTGCGCGACCCGCTCGACCTCGCGGTCGTGGCGTCCGCGCTCATGGGCGCCTGCTTCGGCTTCCTGTGGTGGAACACCTCGCCCGCCAAGATCTTCATGGGTGACACCGGCTCGCTGGCCCTCGGCGGCGCGCTCGCCGGCCTGGCGATCTGCTCCCGCACGGAGTTCCTGATCGCCCTCCTCGGCGGCCTCTTCGTGCTCATCACCCTCTCGGTGGTCATCCAGGTCGGCTCGTTCCGGCTGACCGGGAAGCGCGTCTTCCGGATGGCGCCGCTGCAGCACCACTTCGAACTCAAGGGCTGGTCCGAGGTGCTCGTGGTGGTCCGCTTCTGGATCATCCAGGGCATGTGCGTGATCGTCGGCCTCGGACTCTTCTACGCGGGATGGGCAGCCGACAAGTGACCCCCTGGCAGGGCATGAACATCACCGTCGCCGGTCTCGGCGTGAGCGGCATCAGCGCCGCCCGCGCCCTGGCCGGCCTCGGCGCATCGGTCACCGTCGTGGACGGCGGGGACGGCGAGGGACACCGCGCCAAGGCCGCAGAACTCGCGGACCTCGGCGTCTCCGTCCGCCTCGGCGACGCCGAGACGCTGCCGAAGGGCACCGACCTCGTCGTGACCTCGCCCGGCTGGAAGCCGGACAGCCCGCTGTTCGCCGCCGCCGCGGCGGCCGGCGTCGACGTCGTCGGCGACGTCGAGATCGCCTGGCAGCTGCGCGGGTCCCGCCCCGGGCGCACGCCCGCCCCGTGGCTCGCGATCACCGGGACGAACGGCAAGACCACCACGACCCAGATGCTCGCCTCGATCCTGAAGGCCGCCGGCCTGAGGACCGCGGCCGTCGGCAACATCGGCACCCCGATCATCGACGTCGTCCTCGGCGAGGAGGAGTACGACGTCCTGGCCGTCGAGCTCTCCAGCTACCAGCTGCACTGGGCGCCCTCCGTGCGCGCCCACTCGGCGGCCGTCCTCAACCTGGCGCCGGACCACCTCGACTGGCACGGCTCGATGGAGGCGTACGCCGCCGACAAGGGCCGGATCTACGAGGGCAACACGGTCGCCTGCGTGTACAACGTCGCCGACCCCGCCACCGAGCGGCTCGTGGAGGGGGCCGACGTCGTGGAGGGCTGCCGCGCCATCGGCTTCACCCTCGGCGCCCCCGGCCCCTCCATGCTCGGCGTCGTCGACGGCATCCTCGTCGACCGCGCCTTCGTCGAGAACCGGCAGAAGAACGCCCAGGAGCTCGCCGAGGTCTCGGACGTCACCCCGCCGGCCCCGCACAACATCGCCAACGCGCTCGCCGCGGCGGCCCTGGCCCGCGCCTTCGGCGTCCCGCCGCGCGCGGTCCGCGACGGGCTGCGCGACTTCCGCCCGGACGCGCACCGGGTGGCGTACGTGGACGAGGTCGCCGGGGTCGCGTACGTCGACGACTCCAAGGCCACCAACACCCACGCCGCCGAGGCCTCCCTGGCCGCGTACGAGCCCGTCGTGTGGATCGCCGGCGGCCTCGCCAAGGGCGCGACCTTCGACGAACTCGTGCAGAAGTCGGCCGCACGGATGCGCGGCGCGGTGCTGATCGGCGCCGACCGCGCGCTCATCGCCGAGGCGCTGGCGCGACACGCCCCCGATGTCCCGGTCGTCGACCTCGACCGGACCGACACTGGGGCGATGCTCGCGGCGGTCCGGGAAGCGGCCCGGCTCGCCGAACCCGGCGACACGGTCCTGCTGGCGCCCGCCTGTGCGTCGATGGACATGTTCGCGAACTACAACAAGCGCGGGGACGCCTTCGCGGACGCGGTGCGGGAACTGGCCGCCGAAAGCGCCTAGGCCGGGCAGGAGCCTGCTCTCCGACCGGGCGGCCGCCCGCCGCGTACGAGTGGAGGGGAAGGTCACAGATGCCGGCCAAGCAGGTGCTGCCCGGGCGGCGGCCGTCCGCGGGGAAGGCCGCCGCGGGGCCCTTGAAGGGCCTGCGGGCCGTCAAGGTGCAGGGCCGCAGGCGGCCGGTCCCGGGAGCGCGGCGGCCCGCCGGGGGCGGGCCGCTGACCCGGCTGAGGCGCACCCAGCGGCAGCTGCGCCGGGCCTGGGACCGACCCCTCACCGCCTATTACCTGATCTTCGGCAGTTCCCTGCTCATCACCGTGCTCGGCCTGGTGATGGTCTACTCGGCCTCGATGATCAAAGCGCTCCAGCTGGGGCTGGGCGACGCCTACTTCTTCAAGAAGCAGTTCGTGGCCGCCCTGATCGGCACCGGGCTGCTGCTCGTCGCCTCCCGGATGCCCGTGAAGCTGCACCGGGCGCTGTCCTACCCGGTGCTCGCCGGAACCCTGTTCCTGATGGTCCTGGTGCAGGTCCCCGGGATAGGGGTGTCGATCAACGGCAACCAGAACTGGATCTCCCTCGGCGGACCGTTCATGCTCCAGCCCAGCGAGTTCGGCAAGCTGGCGCTGATCCTGTGGGGCGCCGACCTGCTGGCCCGCAAGGGAGACAAGGGCCTGCTGACCCAGTGGAAGCACCTGCTGGTGCCGCTGGTGCCGGTGGCCTTCCTGCTGCTCGGGCTGATCATGCTCGGCGGGGACATGGGCACCGCCATGATCCTCGGCGCCGTCCTGTTCGGCCTGCTCTGGCTCGCCGGCGCCCCCACCCGGCTCTTCGTGGCGGTGCTGGCCTTCGCGGGTGTGATCGTCGCACTGCTGATCAGGACCAGCCCGCACCGCATGGACCGGCTCGCCTGCCTCGGAGCGACGGATCCGGGCAAAAACGACCTCTGCTGGCAGGCCGTACACGGGATCTACGCCCTCGCCTCGGGCGGATGGTTCGGTTCCGGTTTGGGGGCCAGCGTGGAAAAATGGGGTCAACTGCCGGAAGCCCACACCGACTTCATCTTCGCCATCACCGGGGAGGAACTGGGTCTGGCAGGGACGCTGTCGGTACTCGCCCTGTTCGCGGCTCTAGGCTATGCGGGTATCCGCGTGGCCGGACGCACGGAGGACTCCTTCGTACGCTATGCCGCGGGAGGCGTGACCACCTGGATCACGGCCCAGGCCGTGATCAACATCGGTGCGGTGCTCGGCCTGCTGCCGATCGCCGGAGTCCCGCTCCCGCTGTTCTCGTACGGCGGCTCCGCCCTGCTGCCGACCATGTTCGCGGTCGGACTGCTCATCGCCTTCGCGCGGGAGGAGCCGGCCGCGCGTGCGGCGCTCGCGATGCGCCAGCCGAAGTCGGGCTGGAAGCGGACCGGGCAGAGATGGAAGTCGATGAGACGGCGCGTCAAGAGGCGTCCGTCCGGAGAGCGGTGAATTTCGGTGCATGTCGTACTCGCCGGTGGGGGGACCGCCGGCCACATCGAGCCCGCGCTCGCCCTCGCGGACGCCCTGCGCAGGCAGGACCCCTCCGTGGGCATCACCGCCCTCGGCACCGAGCGCGGGCTCGAAACCCGTCTCGTGCCCGAGCGCGGCTACGAGCTGGGCCTGATCCCCGCGGTCCCGCTGCCCCGCAAGCCCACCCCCGAGCTCATCACCGTCCCGGGGCGACTGCGCGGCACCATCAAGGCTGCCGAGGAGATCCTGGAGCGCACCAAGGCCGACGTCGTCGTCGGCTTCGGCGGCTACGTGGCCCTGCCCGGCTACCTCGCGGCCAAGCGGCTCGGCGTGCCGATCATCGTCCACGAGGCCAACGCCCGCCCCGGCCTGGCCAACAAGATCGGCTCGCGCTACGCGCACGCCGTCGCCGTCTCCACGCCCGACAGCAAGCTCCGCGGGGCCCGCTACGTCGGCATCCCGCTGCGCCGCACCATCGCCACCCTGGACCGGGCCGCGGCCCGCCCCGAGGCCCGCGCCACCTTCGGCCTGGACCCCAACCTGCCGACGCTGCTCGTCTCCGGCGGCTCGCAGGGCGCCCGCCGTCTCAACGAGACCATGCAGCAGGTCGCCCCGACCCTCCAGCGCTCCGGGATCCAGATCCTGCACGCGGTCGGTCCGAAGAACGAAATGCCGCACGTCGACAACATGCCCGGGATGCCGCCCTACGTCCCGGTACCGTACGTGGACCGGATGGACCTCGCGTACGCCGCCGCCGACATGATGCTGTGCCGCGCGGGCGCGATGACCGTCGCCGAACTCTCCGCCGTCGGGCTCCCCGCCGCGTACGTCCCGCTGCCGATCGGCAACGGCGAACAGCGGCTCAACGCCCAGCCGGTGGTCAAGGCCGGCGGCGGCCTGCTCGTCGACGACGCGGAGCTGACGCCCGACTGGGTGCTCGGCAACGTCCTGCCGGTGCTGTCCGACCCGCACCGCCTGTACGAGATGTCCCGCGCCGCCTCCGAGTTCGGCCGCCGGGACGCCGACGAGCTGCTGGTCGCGATGGTGCACGAGGCGATCGCCGCCCACCGGAACCGCTGAGGCGGTACAGCGCAGACGCAGGAGGCACAGGAGTGGCCGGAGCGAACACCGCACAGCGCGGGACACCCGGTTCCGACCGGCCCGCCCGCAAGGGCAAGGGCTCCGGCTCTCCCCAGCCGCCCGCCGCACCGAAGCCGCCCCGGGCACCGAAGCAGCCGAAGGCGGCGAAGCCGGCCAAGGGCGCCAAGCCCGCCAGGGTCGCCAAAACCGCCAAGGCCGCGTCCGCGCCGGGCCCCGGTGTGCTCCGCCTCGTCCGGCGGCTGCGCGGCCGGGGCCGCCTGGTGGTCGTCGCCTCGGCCGCCGCGCTGCTCGCCGGCGGCGTCTGCTGGGTGCTCTACGGGTCCGCGTGGCTGCGGATCGAGAAGGTGACCACCAGCGGAACGCAGGTGCTGACCTCCGAACAGGTCCTGACCGCCGCGGCCGTGCCGGTCGGCGCCCCGCTCGTGGCCGTGGACACCGACGAGATCGCGCAGCGCGTGCGCGAACGGCTGCCCCGCGTCGATTCGGTCGATGTGGTCCGGGCCTGGCCCCGCGGAATCGGTCTCAAAGTGACGGAACGCAAACCCGTCCTGCTCATCAAAAAGGACGCCAACTTCGTGGAAGTGGACGCTTCGGGCGTCCGATTCGACACGGTTGCGAAAGCACCCGGCGGCGTACCGCTCCTCGCATTGGACGCGGCGCGGTCGCCGGGCGGCCGCCGCTTCGACGAGCAGCGGCTGCTGCGCGAGGCCGTGGGCGTCGCCGGCGACCTCCCCGAGCCGGTCGCCAAGGAGACGGTGCAGGTCAAGGTGGGCTCGTACGACGCGATCGTCCTGGAGCTGACCCGGGGCCGCACGGTCGTGTGGGGGAGCGGGGAGCAGGGGGAGGCGAAGGGGCGCGCGCTGACCGCTCTGCTCAAAGCCGCACCCGGGGCTGGCCACTTCGACGTGAGCGTCCCCACCGCCCCTGCGGTGTCCGGGAGTTGACGTCGGGTCGCGCGGCGACGCACCCTGGTTGGCCACCGATACGGGTGATCACATAGGGTGAAAAGAAAAACGGGAGGTTCGGCGTGTTCGTTGAACACGCGCTACTTGTCGACTTAGTGTCCTGTTCGGAAGAGTCCAGGGAACAGGCACATACTTAACCCTAAACTTCAGGGTTAGGGTTCGGGTCGGCGCGTTCGGACCGTCCCACATTTCGGCATCAGTCGTCGCAGCGCAGGCCCGCGAAGCGACGACACGTAACTCGAGGCGAGAGGCCTTCGACGTGGCAGCACCGCAGAACTACCTCGCAGTCATCAAGGTCATCGGTGTCGGCGGCGGTGGTGTCAATGCCATCAACCGGATGATCGAGGTCGGTCTCAAAGGCGTCGAGTTCATCGCCATCAACACGGACGCCCAGGCCCTGTTGATGAGCGACGCCGACGTCAAGCTCGACGTCGGCCGCGAACTCACCCGGGGCCTCGGCGCCGGAGCCAACCCCGCAGTCGGTCGCAAGGCGGCCGAGGACCACCGCGAGGAGATCGAGGAGGTCCTCAAGGGGGCCGACATGGTCTTCGTCACCGCGGGCGAGGGCGGCGGCACCGGCACCGGTGGCGCCCCCGTCGTCGCCAACATCGCGCGCTCGCTCGGCGCCCTGACGATCGGCGTGGTCACCCGCCCGTTCACCTTCGAGGGACGGCGCCGCGCCAACCAGGCGGAGGACGGCATCGCCGAGCTCCGCGAAGAGGTCGACACCCTCATCGTCATCCCCAACGACCGGCTGCTGTCCATCTCGGACCGCCAGGTCTCGGTCCTGGACGCCTTCAAGTCCGCGGACCAGGTCCTGCTCTCCGGCGTCCAGGGCATCACCGACCTCATCACGACCCCGGGTCTGATCAACCTCGACTTCGCCGACGTCAAGTCCGTGATGTCCGAGGCCGGCTCGGCCCTCATGGGCATCGGCTCGGCCCGTGGCGACGACCGCGCGGTGGCCGCCGCCGAGATGGCGATCTCCTCGCCGCTCCTGGAGGCCTCCATCGACGGTGCCCGCGGCGTCCTGCTGTCCATCTCCGGCGGCTCCGACCTCGGCCTGTTCGAGATCAACGAGGCCGCCCAGCTGGTCAGCGAGGCCGCGCACCCCGAGGCGAACATCATCTTCGGTGCCGTCATCGACGACGCCCTCGGCGACGAGGTGCGCGTCACCGTCATCGCCGCCGGCTTCGACGGCGGTCAGCCGCCGGCCCGCCGCGACAACGTCATCGGCGCCGCCTCCACCAAGCGCGAGGAGCCGGCCCCGACCCCGGTCCGCGCCCCCGAGCCGGTCCGCCCGGCCTTCGGCGGCCTCGGCACCGTGACCCCGCGCGAGGAGCCCCCGGCCCCGGTCGAGCCGGTCGCCCCGGTCGAGGTCGCGCCCCCGGCGCCGCAGGTCCCCACGGCCCGTCCCTACCAGGACAGCCCGGCCGAGGAACTGGACGTACCGGACTTCCTGAAGTGACGCTGGGGCAGCACGAGGAGAACGGCGCCCACTTCGCCTTCACCGACCGGTGGGGCGGGGTGAGCGCCGTTCCGTACGAGGAGCTCAATCTCGGCGGCGCGGTCGGAGACGACCCGGCCGCCGTTCTGGCGAACCGCGCGATCGCGGCCGGGGCCCTGGGCGTCGAGCCGGACCGGGTGGTCTGGATGAACCAGGTCCACGGCAAGGACGTCGCCGTGGTCACCGGACCCTGGGAGCGCGGCGCGGCCGTCCCCGAGGTGGACGCGGTGGTGACCGCCGACCGGGGCCTGGCCCTGGCGGTGCTCACCGCGGACTGCACTCCGGTGCTGCTGGCCGACCCCGTCGCCGGGGTCGCCGGCGCCGCCCACGCCGGGCGGCCCGGGCTGGTCGCCGGAGTGGTGCCCGCCGCCGTCGAGGCGATGGTCTCGCTCGGGGCCGAGCCGGGGCGGATCATCGCCCGCACCGGCCCGGCGGTCTGCGGCCGCTGCTACGAGGTGCCCGCCGCCATGCGCGACGAGGTGGCCGCGGTCGTCCCGGCGGCCCGGGCCGAGACGAGTTGGGGGACCCCCGCCGTCGACGTGGTCGCCGGGGTGCACGCCCAGCTCGCCGAGGCGGGGGTGGTGAACAGGCACCGCTCGCCGGTCTGCACACTGGAGTCGCGGGACCACTTCTCGTACCGCCGCGACCGGGTGACCGGGCGGCTTGCCGGATATGTCTGGTTGGACTAGTTGATGACGGATCGTAAGTCGGAACTCGCGGAGAACCTCGCGCGGGTGGAGGAGCGCATCTCCTCCGCCTGTGCCGCCGCGGGGCGTGCGCGGGACGAGGTGACGCTCATCGTCGTCACCAAGACCTACCCCGCGAGCGACGTACGACTGCTGGCGGAGTTGGGTGTCCGTCATGTTGCGGAAAATCGTGACCAGGACGCCGCCCCCAAGGCGGCGGCCTGCGCGGATCTGCCGCTCACCTGGCATTTCGTCGGCCAGTTGCAGACCAACAAAGCCCGTTCCGTTGCCGGATATGCGCATGTGGTGCAGTCGGTCGACCGGCCCCGGCTGGTCACCGCGCTCTCCGCGGCGGCGCAGCAGGGCGGGCGGGAGCTCGGTTGCCTTGTGCAGATCGCCCTCGACGCCGAGTCGGGGGAGCGCGGCGACCGCGGCGGCGCCGCCCCGGAACAGCTCGCCGAACTCGCGGACCTCGTGGCCGGGGCGCCGGGACTGCGGATCGACGGCGTGATGACCGTGGCTCCGCTGGCCGGTCCCTACGCAGGGCGCGAACGGGTCGCTTTCGAGCGGCTGGTGGAATTGTCATCCCGCCTGCGCGCGGACCATCCGGCTGCCACGATGGTGTCGGCCGGGATGAGCGCAGACCTGGAAGAGGCCGTTGCGGCCGGTGCGACACATGTACGCGTCGGCACTGCGGTACTCGGCGCGAGACCCCGGCTCGGGTAACGTCGCGAAGAAAGTCGGACCACAGCAGAAAATATGGTCATTGCCGCTGGAGGGCGGACAGACCACGTGGATCGCGGGCAGTTGGTGACTTTGGTGACACAGCGACACACCTGCGACAGGGCGATCCACCACAGAGCGGAGGACTCAGAGAATGGCCGGCGCGATGCGCAAGATGGCGGTCTACCTCGGCCTCGTGGAGGACGACCGGTACGACAACCCGGGGTACGACCCCGACGACGAGTTCGAACCCGAGCCGGAACCGGAGCGGGATCGCCGGCGCCAGCAGCAGCCCGTGCACCAGCCGCCCGTCCCGGAAGAGCCGGTCCGAGCGGTGCAGCCCCCGCCCCAGCGGGAGCCCGTCCCCGTGCCGGTCGACAGTGGACGTCCTGCGCGAATCGCCCCCGTGGCATCCATCACACCTGAACGCTCGAACGTGGAGAAGAACGCCCCCGTGATCATGCCCAAGGTCGTCTCCGAGCGGGAGCCGTACCGCATCACGACGCTGCACCCCCGGACCTACAACGAGGCCCGTACCATCGGGGAACACTTCCGTGAGGGCACTCCGGTGATCATGAACCTCACGGAGATGGACGACACGGACGCAAAGCGACTTGTCGACTTTGCGGCCGGTCTCGTGTTCGGATTGCACGGCAGCATTGAACGCGTGACACAGAAGGTGTTCCTGCTCTCGCCTGCTAACGTCGATGTCACGGCGGAGGACAAGGCCCGCATCGCGGAGGGCGGGTTCTTCAACCAAAGCTAGACCGATCCGTCAGACACGGGGCGGAACGAGAGTGAGAGCAGGGGAGAGGGAAGCGCGGGATGGGCGTCGCACTACAGGTGGTCTACATCGCGCTGATGTGCTTCCTCATCGTGCTGATCTTCCGACTGGTGATGGACTACGTCTTCCAGTTCGCACGTTCGTGGACACCCGGCAAGGCGATGGTGGTCGTCCTGGAGGCGACCTACACTGTCACCGATCCGCCGCTCAAGCTTCTCAGGCGGTTCATTCCGCCGTTGCGTCTCGGGGGCGTGGCACTCGACCTGTCCTTCTTCGTTCTGATGATCATCGTTTACATCCTCATCAGCTTCGTGAGCACAGCTGCGAGAAGCGTGTGAACGATGAGCTTTCCCGCACGCGCGGGGACAGTCCCGATACGGTCTTGCCGACTGCCGACGACTACGTAGAGGTGAAGAAGACATGCCGCTGACTCCCGAGGACGTGCGGAACAAGCAGTTCACGACCGTCCGCCTCCGAGAAGGCTATGACGAGGACGAGGTCGATGCCTTCCTCGACGAGGTCGAAGCCGAGCTGACGCGCCTGCTGCGCGAGAACGAGGACCTGCGCGCCAAGCTGGCCGCAGCCACGCGCGCCGCCGCGCAGAACCAGCAGCAGCAGGGCATGCGCAAGCCGGAACCCCAGGACCAGCGCCCCGGCGGTCCCGTGCCCGCGGCCATATCCGGCCCGCCGGCCCAGCAGGGCCCGCCGCAGATGGGTCCGCCGCAGCTGCCGGGTGGCCAGCCGCAGCTCCCGGGCGGTCAGCCGCAGCTCCCGGCCGGCCCCGGCCCCATGGGCGGCCCGGGCGGCCCGCAGGGTCCCGGTGGCCCCGGCCCGATGGGCGGCCCCATGCACACCATGGGTGGTCAGCAGTCGATGGGCGGCCAGAACCCGCTCGGCCAGCAGATGCAGCCCATGGGGCAGCAGATGCAGCCGATGGGCCAGCAGATGCAGCCCATGGGGCAGCAGATGCAGCCCATGCAGCCCATGCAGCAGCCGCAGCCGCAGCTCCCCCAGCAGGGCCCCGGTGGCGACAGCGCCGCCCGTGTCCTGTCCCTGGCCCAGCAGACCGCCGACCAGGCGATCGCAGAGGCCCGTTCCGAGGCCAACAAGATCGTCGGCGAGGCGCGCAGCCGCGCCGAGGGCCTGGAGCGGGACGCCCGCGCCAAGGCCGACGCGCTGGAGCGGGACGCGCAGGAGAAGCACCGCGTCGCGATGGGCTCGCTGGAGTCCGCGCGGGCCACGCTGGAGCGCAAGGTCGAGGACCTGCGGGGCTTCGAGCGCGAGTACCGTACGCGTCTGAAGTCCTACCTGGAGTCGCAGCTGCGCCAGCTGGAGACCCAGGCCGACGACTCCCTGGCCCCGCCGCGGAACCCGGCCGGTCCGGCGCTGCCGGCCTCGCCGACGCCGTCCATGGCTCCGGCCGGCTCCATGGGGATGGGCGGCCCGTCCCCGATGAGCAGCCCGTCGCCGATGGGTGGTCCCTCGCCGATGGGTGGGCCGTCGTACGGTGGGCAGCAGCAGATGTCTCCGGCCATGACGCAGCCGATGGCTCCGGTGCGGCCGGCTGCGCCGCAGCCGATGCAGGCGCCGTCGCCGATGCGCGGCTTCCTCATCGACGAGGACGACAACTGACGTCGTCGTCGGCAGTCAGTCACCACGGGCCGGGGGGGGGGGGGGGGGGGGGGGGGGGGGGGGGGGGTGGGGGGGGGGGGGGGGGGGTTGTTGCCCCAGAGGTGG
>NZ_JBVHVT010000106.1:0-25868 GCF_055564695.1 Streptomyces sp. NPDC029014 | reverse complement strand
CCCCCCCCCCCGCCAAACCCCCCCCCCCCCCCCCCCCCCCCCCCCCCCCCCCCCCCCCCCCCCCCCCCCCCCGCTGCGCTGTGCGCGCTTCAACTTCCCCTTCTGTCATCGAGTTTCACGACTCGGTGGAACCACCTGACAGCCGCGCCCGCGCATGGGACTTTGGTGGCGCAGCTACGACGGAAGGACCACATGCCGAAGTACGCCAGCAGCGACGAAGAAGCGGACAAGGACCTCAGGGCCTACTGCGACTCGATCGGGTTCGACCCGGAGTGGATCGTCCAGAGCCAGTGGGAAGCGACGATCAGGATCGCCCGCAACGAGGAATACGGCATCGCCGAAGCCCACAACACCATCGACAAGGACAAGGAACGGATCTTCAAGGTGGGTGCGCGCGAAGCGCGCAAGCAGAAGCTCGACGCCGACGCCAGCGGCCTGCTCGCCGCCCTGAAGAAGCACTACTCCCTCAAGGACACCCTCGTCCCCGGCATCCTCCGGCAGTGCGCCGAAGCCTACGTGGGCGGAGGGCGCGTCAACCTGGGCCTCGGCGGCTCCCCGCTCGACCCCGGCGCGTACGAGGAACTGCGCGAGGAGTGGCGGGCGGCGGCGAAGCTCGCCGCGGGCGGGGTCTTCACCGAGTTCGTCAGCCACGCCGCGCAGGACAAGGCGGCCCTCGGCAAAGGCAACGTGGGCCACACCCTGGCCAAGCGCGGCGTACAGGGCAACCTGCTGGTCAAGATCGCCGGAGTGCGCTTCAACATGCACGTCGACATCGACGAGTGACCGGCCCGGCCGGCGCGGTCCGCAGCAGCACGGCCGTGCCGGCCCGGCGGCGTGCCCGTCCGCGGGCCCACCTCACCTGTTCGAGGTGCGTTGTCGTGCGAACGCGTCACTGCGTTTGCGCCGCGTCGTCGCGCGGACAGGCTGGAAGCCGACGCAGCGGACGGCAGACGGCGAGGGGCGATGATCGTATCGGTGATGTCCATGCCGGGCGGCACCATGACGCGTACCCATCCGTCCGAGGCACGCAAGCGGCTCGCGACGTCCCCGTTCCTGCTCGTGGACGTGGCACTGCCCGAGAGGCCCTCGTCCTCGGAGCAGCCGCTCGTCCGTCTGCTGGGGTTGGGGATCGGGGGACTGGACTGGCTCGGCCGGGAGGGCGAGTCCGCCCGGGCCGAGTTCCTCGGGGACGCCGCCGTGTTCGTCCTGCCCGCGGTCGAGGCGGGCGAGGTCGTCCACGTCCACGTCGTGGCGACCGAGAGGTACCTGCTGACGGTGCACCGGGGCGCGACCGGGCTGATGGCGAGCTTCACCGGCCGGTTCCCGCGCGAGCGCCCCCCGGACGCGGTGGCCCTGCTGTTCCTCCTGCTCGACGAGGCCCTGGAGACCTACCGCCGGTCCGCCGTCCAGGGTCTGCTGACCGCGGAGGACCTGGAGGACGAGATGTTCCGCAAGAGGCAGCCCGAGCAGATCTACCGCCTGTCACAGCTGCGACGCTACGCGGCCCTCCTGCACCACACGCTCCTCCCCTACACGCAGGTGGCGGAGGAGACGATCTCCCGCCGCATGATGAGTTCGAGCTTCCCGCAGGCGCGGCAGCGGCTCGCGCGCGAGTACCAGCGCACGGCGCGCTTGACGCTCACCGACATCGAGTCGTTCCAGGAATCGGCCCGGCGCGCCTTCGCCAGCTATTCCTCCTTGGTGTCCGGTGACCAGAACGGCGTGATCAACCGCCTGGCGATCGTGTCGACGATCTTCTTGCCGCTGACCTTCGTGACGGGGTTCTTCGGCATGAACTTCGCCTACCTGACGAGCGAACTGGAGAGCAGGGCGGTGTTCTGGCTGCTCGCCGTGGGGTTGCAGGTGCTCTTCCTGCTGGCCGCGCTCTACGTGCTGCACCGGACCGGACTGTGGCGCAGGCTCCAGGACGAGGACGCCCACCTCGACGACCACTAGCCGGACGGTCAGGGACCGCGCCGCAGTGCGCCCCGGACGCCGACCCCCGCAGGAAAATCCCTGGCCCGGCCGTCGGAAAAGGCCGAGACTCCGTCCCATGACTGATATGGCACCGTTCCGGAAGGCCGTCACGGCGTGGGCGGCCGGTGGGACCGGCGACCGGGCGCGCGAGCTGGCCGCCCGGCTGCCCGTCCGGACGGTCGTCCTGCTGGAAGGGCCCAGCGACGTCGCAGCGGTCGACGCACTGGCGGCGCGCCTCGGCCGGGACCCGGCCGCCGAGGGGGTCTGCGTACTGCCGATGGGGGGTGCGATGAACGTCGGACGCTTCGCCGGGGTGCTCGGACCGTCCGGTCTGGGCCTGCGCCTGACCGGACTGTGCGACGAGCGCGAGCGCGGTTACTACGCGCGCGGCTGGGAGCGCGCCGGCGCGGCACCGGCAGGGTTCTTCGTCTGTGCGGCGGATCTGGAGGACGAGCTGATCCGCGCGCTGGGCGTGACACGGGTGGAGGAGCTGATCGGGGCGGAGGGGGACCTGCGCGCCCTGCAGACCTTCCGGCGCCAGCCGGCCCAGCAGGGCCGCGCCCCGGAGCAGCAGCTACGGCGGTTCCTCGGCACCAAGAAGGGACGCAAGATCAGCTACGGGCGGGTGCTCGTCGACGCGCTCCCCCTCGACCGCGTCCCCGCCCCGCTCGAAGGCCTCCTCGCCCACCTGTGACCGCGGGGCCGTGGGGGCCCCTGCCGCGTGCCGTCCCGGCCCCGTGCCGTCTCCTGCCGCGTGTCGTCCCCGCCCCGTGCCCTCCGGGCCAGGCGGGTGACGTTCGGTACCGGTTGGCCGATGCGGGTCGGCTGTCGGGTCGCGCGCCGGGACGGGTCGGAGACGGTGGTGAGACCGTCCGCGGCCCGCTGTGGGCCGCCGTCGCCAGGAGTGTGAGTCAATGCGCCGTTCCGTTCCCGTCCTGCTCGCCGCCGTCGCCCTGACCGGGTCGGCCGCCGTTCCCGCCGCCGCGGCGGATCCGACGCCGATCACTTCCCCGTATGTCCAGGCGGCCGCGGACGTCACCGCCGCCGGCGTGCTGAAGCGGGCCAAGAACGTCAGCTGGGTGCGCCACGTCAACACCGGCCGCTACTGCGTCCACGTCGACGACCAGGTCAACCTCGCCTTCAGCGTGGTCCAGGTCGAACTGCCCAACTCCAACCGGCGCAGCTTCACCACCGCCCCCAACGCCGTCTGCGGTACCAACGCCGTCACCGTGAACACGTACGACCTCAACGGCACCTACGTCGACAACGCGTTCACGGTCGCCGTGCTGTAGCCCCGGGCCGCCCTCGCGTCGCCCCCGCGTCCCGCCGGTGCGCGCTGGGGAGCCGCCCGGCGGTCACGGTGCACGGGGGCGCACAGGGCAGGTCCGATCCGCCGGCCGTGCGCCCAGCGTGAGCGCAGGGATGCGCGCCGTCCCTCTTTCGTGGTCTCTTGCCGGCGTGCGCTCGGCCGACCGGGTGAAGGCGGCGCCCCGAGTGCTGATCATCCTGGTGGGATCGGGGCCGCCGGTGCCCAGCCAGCCCGGCGGCTCCCGACCAGGAAGGCACTGCGTTGTCCCACGGCCAGCACAACTACGTCCGCGTGATCTGTCCGCCGGCGGCCGCCACCCTCGGCACCGCCGACCACGTACCCGGCGATCGGCGGCTGTCCTCGCTGGGCCCGGGCGAGGTGTTCATGATGGGCGACAACCACAGCCTTCCCGCGATGCCCGAGGATCCCACGCTCGCCGACTACTTCCGGCTGCGCCTCGCCCTCGACCCGTTCACGGTGCGGCACATGCTGCAGAGCGCCCGCCGGGCCCGCGAGCAGGGCATGTGCGAGAAGGTGGTCCTGGCCTGCCTGCTGCACGACATCTCCGTCGCCGGCCTCCTGCGCAGCCACCACGGGCACTGGGGCGCGCAGCTGGTGGAGCCGTACGTCGACGAGGAGGTGGCCTGGGCCATCCGCCAGCACGAGGTGCTGCGGTACTTCCCCGACGACAGCGTGGGCTACGGCTACCCGCAGGCGTACGCGGGCTTCTTCGGCACCGAGTAACAGCCGCCCGCACACACCCGCACGGCCTACCTGGAGGCCCGTCGGCACCGCTGGTACATGTCGGCCCGGATGGTCACGGTCAACGACGTGTACACCTTCGACCCGGACGTCCACATCGAGTTCGACGAGTTCGAGGACGTGGTCGGGCGCCACTTCCGCCAGCCGCCGCAGGGCCTGGGCTTCGACGGCTCCCCCGTCGCCCACATGTGGCGCACCATGATCTGGCCCAACAACTTCCTCTGAGACGGGTCGGCCGCCGGGGCCGGCTGACGGGGCGGGTCAGCCCAGGGCGGTCAGGAGCTCGTTGCAGGCCTGTTCGCAGGAGCGGCAGGCCTCGGCGCACAGCCGGCAGTGCTCGTGCATGTCCGCGTGGGTGGCGCATTCGTCGGCGCAGGCCTTGCAGGCGACCGCACAGGCCTTGAGCAGGGCTGCGGTGACGTCGGCGTCGTACCCGGTGTGGCGGGAGAGCACCGAGGCGGTGGCGTTGCAGATGTCGGCGCAGTCCATGTCGGTGCGGATGCACTTGGTCAGGTCGCCGACCATGCCCTCGGACAGACAGGCGTCGGCGCACGCGGTGCACGCCTGGGCACAGGCCTGGCACGCCTCGATACAGCGGGTGAGCCTGGCCTGGTCGATGCGGCCCAGGTCGGCCGGGTAGGTGGCGAGCATGTCCTCGACGGTGGTCATGACAGGTGCCTCCTTCTTCGAGAGCGGAGGCCGGCTGGCGGGCCACGGCCGCACGCGCGCGTCGGCCCCGTACCTCCAGCGTGCGACCGCGGAGCAGCAGCGGCAAACACGGCGACGCCGGTCACCTCCTACGCGCCGGTCCGCCGGCCGGCCGTCGAGGAGGCCGGGCCCCGAAAGGCTCGGCCCGGCCGGGGCGGCCGGCTTCGCCGTTCGCCCCTCAGGGGCCCGACATGACGGATAAACTCCGATCGATGTGACGGCCCGGTCGAATGGGTGGGGGACCATGGCAGAGGCGCCGAACGACACGTACATCGACCTCTCGGGGCTCGTGCTCACGACGTCCTACCTGCTCCCCTCGGGGAGCCCGATGCAAGCAGTCATCCACGGCGCGAACTTCGCGTTCCCCAAGCCCCTGTGGGTGTCCGTCGGCGCCGGCGGGCCCGAGTACCTCGACGCGAGCCTCCTCTTCGGCCTGCGCCAGCGCGGTCAGCTGGTCCTCGGCGGGGCGGTCACAGGTCCGCCCGTCATCGCCGCGGTGCGCGAGATCGTGCGCGGGGTCCTGGAGGCGCGGATCGCGGCCCAGGCGCGGCCGAACCCCGCGCAGCCGCCCTCCGCCGTGCCGTCGTCCACGTCCGATTCCATGGACGAGGAGGACGGGGGAAGGCCTCGGGGGCGCAGCCGCTGGGAGGACTCCGACGAGGACGAGCCCGCGCCGCAGCAACAGCCGCAACAGCCCGTACGGCAGGTACCCGTCGTGCCGGCAGCGCCGCAGCAGCGCGCCGTGCAGGGCCCCACGGCCGAGGAGATCGGCGCACGGATGGCTCCGGGGCAGCGGTTCGTGACGCCGCGCGGGCGCGCCTGCTCCTTCAGCGACCGGGGTGACAGCGCACTGCGGCACTTCCACGAGTACCAGAGGTCGCGCAAGGAACAGACGGCCGTGTTCTTCTCGAACGTGCGCCGGTACTCCCCGCTGGAGTACTGGGAGACCCTCCTGACCATGTGCGACAGGGCCATCGACCTCTACGCGATGGGGGCCGCCCAGTACGGCCACAACTGCGTCGTCCTGGACGACGGGGGCCGCCCGTGGACGATCGGCCTGGCGCAGGCGGACCGCGGGTACCGGCTGACCCACGCGCACTTCGAGAACTACCAGAACAGCTGACCAGCGCTGACCACCGCGGTCGGAGCGCGAGGACCGGCCGGCCGGGTGGCGTCAGCGGTTGGCGGTCGGAGTACGGCGGCGGCCCAGGAGCTCGGCCAGGCCGGGCCGGGTGGCGGCCATCAGGACGCGGTCCTGTCCGGTGAGGACGCGGTCGGGGTCCAGGTCCCAGATCAGGCCCCCGGCGGCGGTCGGGTCGCCCGCGCGGCGGACCCCGGGCAGGTGCGGGCGGCGCTCCGTGCGGGGTGCGGCGTCCAGTGCGATGACGCGCCAGGCGCCGGGGCGGAAGGACTGCGTGATCGTTCGCCCCTCCAGCTCCGGCAGTCCCGCCACGTCGACGGCGGCGATCAGCAGGACGCGGCGTTCGACGGGGATGGCACCGAGGATCTGCCGTCCCATCATCGCCCCGGCGAAGGCGGGGGCGGCGAGGTGGGTGACGCTGCGGCTGCGGGTGAGCGCCCCCGGGTGCGCCGTGCTCAGGGTGCGGTCGACGGCCTCGGCGAAGTCGTCGTCGTCGAGGCGCAGTACGACGCGCAGGTCGCCCTTGATCGTACGGGCGTGCAGGACCGCCTCCAGGTTGGTGGTGTCCGAGCTGGTCAGCGCGAGCAGGGCGCGGGCCCGGTGGACGCGGGCCGCCTCCAGGACCCCCTCCTCCGTGACGTCCCCCAGGACCACCGGCACGTGCAGGCGGCGGGCGAGCGGCAGCCCGCGGGCCAGGGAGTCCGACTCCAGGCACACCACGGGGACGCCGAGCTCCCTGAGCCGCGCGAGGACCCGCGTCCCGATCTTCCCCAGGCCGACGAGGACGACGTGCCCGGAGAGGTTGCCCGGCGGCCGTCCGAGCCCCGCAGCCGTACGGAACGCGCCCACGGCCTCCAGCACGGCGGCCACGAGGACGGGCAGCAGGAGCATGCCCACGAAACCGCCGAGCACCTGGAGCAGTTGCCGTACGGGCGGTTCCCGGACGGCCGGGTCGTTGAAGGCGAAAATGTCGAGGAGCGTCACGTACGCGGCGTGGAACGGGGAGTCGCCGGTCGTCAGCCACGAAGCCAGCCCGAGCGCCGCCACGGCGACGGCGACCCCGGCCAGCGACCAGTTCAGGCGCGGCGAGAAGAGGGATCCCAAGGAGCCGAGGAGGGCCGCCGCGCCCGGGAGCGGGGAGGGGATGCGCCGGCGGCGCGGCGGCGGGACGACTTCGAGGGCGACGACGGAGCGCCCGCCCGCGTGCGCGGTCTCGTCGTCGTCCGGCAGCAGCCACGGCCCGCGATCCCGGTCGCGGTCCCGGTCGCCGCCCCAGTTCCGGTTCCACGAGCGGGCGGGGCCTTCGCTGCCCTCCGGGCCGTCGGGGTCCACGGAGAGCAGCGCCAGTGTGCACAGGGCGCCGGCGGGCGGGGCGCCGCGCCGGCGGGGCGTGCGCTCCACCGCCCTGAGCAGGATTCCGTCGGCCTGGACGACCTTGCTGGTGCCCGCGACCGCGGTGGCAGCGAAGGCGGGTGCCGCGGTGTCCGCGTCCGACAGGACGGTGGTCGAGGCGTCGAGGCCGGGCAGGTCCGGGGCGGGGGCCGCGACGACGGCCGCCTGGTCGAGCAGTTCGGCCAGGTGCAGCCCGAGCTTGCGGTTGTACAGGCGGATGACCAGGCGGACACGGGGGTTGAGGCGTCGGGCCACCAGGGCCGCCTGCACGTTGCGGTCGTCGTCCTCGTACACGAGGCACAGCGCCGGCGCGCCGCCCACACCCGCAGCGGCCAGGACCGCTTCGTCGGGCTCGGCCGCCTCCACGATCCGCAGTTCGCCCGCCCCGGGCCGCTCCCCCGCAGCCGCGTCCGACGGCCTGGCGAGCGGTACGCGGGAGAGGAGCCCGAGGCCCGGCCCCCGGCCGGAGCCGATGCCGGGGCCGGGGCCGTGGTGGTGCCCCAGCACGCGCTCGGCCTCGCGGGCGGCGGGCACGATCAGGGTGACGGGTTCGCCGTACACGTCGAGGAGCTCCGCGGAGACCCGGTGGGCGAGGCCGTCGTCGCCGCAGACGACCATCCGGCCGGAAGGGGACCCGGGGTGAGGGGGCAACGGGGAGTGACGCGAGGGCCGCACGGCGGGAGCATGCCTCGTAGGGCGGGAGGGCAAGCGTGGGTGAGGGCAGGCGGGAGGGGCCGGAGGGGCGAACGAGTGCGGGGGAGGTGCTCTCCTGCGGTGGCTGCGCGCCGTGACCGGCACCGGCGCACGCTGACCTCCCCGACACGGCGCCGACCACCCCGCACCGCACCGAATCGCCGCGCCGTCGACTCGGATCGACCGGAGCAGGGGCTCGCCGCCGCGGGCGGAGTCCCTGCGGTTCCGGCGAACCCGGCGCGTGCGGCTAGCGCACTCGGAAGTTGGCCATCATGCCCATGGCCGAGTGGTCCAGCAGATGGCAGTGGTAGACGTAGGTGCCCCGGTAGGTGTTGAAGGTGGCGTGCAGTTTCACCGTCTCGCCGGGGAACAGCTGGACCGTGTCCTTCAGTCCCGCCTCGGCGGGCGCGGCCGGGACGCCGCCCCGCTCCAGCACCCGGAACTGGACGAGGTGCATGTGGAAGTTGTGCGGGATCCGCTGGTTGGCGTTGGTCACCGTCCATATCTCGGAGGTCCCGAAGGTGACCGTCTGGTCGATCCGGTCCGGGTCCCACTGCAGCCCGTCGATGAAGCCGCGCGCTTCGGTGCGGCCGTCCTCGTCCATGCTGAGGACGATCTTCCGCTCGACCGCGGGCTTGGGCAGCGCGTCCACCGCGGGCAGGGAGCGCAGCACGTCCGGGATCCGGCTCGGATCGGGTGCGGTACGGACCACGTCGAAGCGGAGCACGTTGCCGGGCTCGGTGGTGCCCGGGCCCGGCATGTTCTGCAGCACGATCTTCGTGCCGACGGGGTAGCGGGAGAAGTCGATGACGACGTCGGCGCGTTCGGCCGGGGACAGCGGGACGGTGTCCGTCGTGAACGGGCGTTCCAGCAGGCCGCCGTCGGAGCCGATCTGCACCATCTGACCGCCGTCGGCGAGCCGCAGCTTGAAGAAGCGGAGGTTCGACGTGTTGAGCAGGCGGAAGCGGTACTTGCGGGCGGCGACCTCCACGTACGGGCTGGGGCGGCCGTTGGCGAGCAGTGTGGTGCGGCCCCGGAAGTCGTCCATCTGGTAGACCAGTTGGCCGTTCTCGTCGAAGCGGGCGTCGCGCAGGGCGATGGGCATCTCGTACTGGCCGGAGGGCAGCGGCAGGGCGCGCTCGGTCTCGTCCGTCAGGAGGTACGTGCCCGACAGGCCGCGGTAGACGTGCTCGGCCTCCATGTGGTGGGCGTGGTCGTGGAACCACAGCGTGGCGTTCGGCTGCTCGTTCGGGTACGTGTACGTGCGCGTCCTGCCCGGGGCGACGGTGTCCATGGGGCCGCCGTCGTTCTCCGGGGTGACGTTGGCGCCGTGCAGGTGCACGGAGATCGGCATGTCCAGGGTGTTGCGGTGGCGTACGGTGACCCGGCGGCCGCTGCGGGCGCGCAGCACCGGACCGGGGAAGTGGCCGTCGTAGGTCAGGACCTTCGTCTGCACGCCGGGCAGGATCTCCCGGGAGACCTCCTTGACGGTGACCCGGTACGCGTCCACCCCGCCCTGCGTGGAGTACGGGGTGAGGACGGGGAGCTGGGGCATCTTCACCGTGAACGGCGGCGGGACGGCCGCCGGACCGGTCTCGTCCGCGGCGGCCCGTGCGGTGCCGGTCTGCAGCACGGGCAGCAGTCCGGCGCCGGTGACCAGGCCAGCGCCCGTCGTGGACAGGGCGCCGACGAGCAGGCGTCTTCTCGTGACCATGGGTGTCCTCCTGGGAAGGATGAGGAAACGCGCCGGCGTCCACGTGTCGAACGCCTGGGCACATGATCCGGAGGTCACGCCGGGCGACTCCCCCCTGATGTCGGAGAATGTCAGGTATCGCCCCGCCCGTCGCCAGCCCGAAGGCTCCGCTTCCGCCGGAGCGGAACGGATGCCGGGGGCGAACGGCGGCCGGCCCTGTGGCCGGCCCTAGGCCCGGTCCGGGACGAGTGCCTCGACGGTGGCGCGGGTGGCCGCCTCCACCACGGCCCGGAGGTCGCCCTCCCTCGCGTACTGCTCCCGTTGCAGCCGCGCCCCGTTGCCCCGCGCGAACAGGTCCGCGATGCCCCGCTGTACGGCCGCCGCGTCACCGCTCTCCTCCAGCGCGTCGCGGACGTGCTCGTACAGGGCCCCCACCACCGTGCGCGCCGACGCCGCCCGCATCGTCACCGGGTGGAGCAGGGGTCCGGCCAGTCCGGCCTGGCCCGCCCGCCAGGAGGCGAGCCGCAGCAGCGCCACCGGAATCCGTGCGGGCGGCTCCCCTTCCGCCCAGCCCCGGGCGGCCGTCTCCACCAGCCCCCGCACCAGGGCCGCGACCAGCACCGTGGTCGTGGTGTGCAGGCAGACGTCCGCCACCCGGACCTCCACCGTCGGGTAGGTCGCCGACAGCCGGGCGTCGAAGTACACCATCGCCCTGTCGCACAGCACGCCGGTGGCCACCATGTCGGCGACCTGCCGGTGGTACCGGTCGGCCGAGCCGAAGACCTCCGTCGGCCCCGCGGACGGCCAGCGGTTCCAGACGCGGCTGCGGTAGCTCGCGTACCCGCTGTCGCATCCCTGCCAGAACGGCGAGTTGGCGCTCACGGCCGTCAGCACCGGCAGCCAGGGCCGGATGCGGTCGATGACGCCGACCCCCTCCTCGTCCGAGTCGACCGCCACGTGCACGTGGCAGCCGCAGGTCAGCTGCTCCTGCGCGGTCAGCCCGAACCGCTCCGCCATCCAGCAGTACCGCTCGCCGGGGCTCGTCGACGGGCTGACGGGAAGCGGGGAGGTCGCCAGCGCGGCGACCGCGGCGCCCGCCGCCGCGGCGTGCCGGGCGGCTTCGGCGCGCCACCGCGCGATCTCCTCGGCGAGCTCGTCCAGGCGGGTCGCGGGGCGGGTGGCGAACTCCACCTGCTCGTTCATGAACTCCTTCTCGAAGGCGCAGTCGGCCCCGTCGCCGGCGTCGTGCGAGGCCATGGCCAGCACGGCGGCCGACAGCGCCAGCGGCGCGCCGCTCTCACTGCTCACCAGCAGGAGCTCCTCCTCCACACCCATGCTGCGCACGTCCACCGCCTTGCTCGTTCCGCACGACCTGGACGGTCCGCGCCTGCCCCGGCAGGACCGTCCCATGCGCCCGCGGGCACCCCGTTCGAGTGGCGCGGCCGTGCGCTGCGGGCCAGGGTGGTGTACGGCCCGCGCCCCACAGGGGCACGGGCGGCACCGTGCAGAAGGAGGCGGACGTGCGCCCGACGACGCCCGGAGTGGCCGCAGCCCTGTGGGCGGCCGTCGTGCTGGCGGCCGTCGTACTGGTGCCGACGGCCCCGGCTGACGCCTCCGCCGGCGCGGACCGGGCCTCCACCGTCGCCGGGGGAACGCCCACGCCGGCGCCCCTCGTGTTCTGCGGAACCGACGCGGCCTCCGGACTCGGGGTGTCGGCCGACCGGGCCGGGTCGTGCGCCGTCGCGCTGGAGGTCGCGGCCGCGTACACGAGGATCGTGCAGCACACCCAGGGCGCACCCGCCGAGGTCCGCACGGCCGGGGCCACCTGGGTCTGCCGGGAGCGGCAGGGCGACCCCGACCCCTACCTGGAGTGCCTCGGCAGGGGCAACAGCGGCGGCCGGGTCACCCTGACCTCCTGATCACGGGTCAGCGGCGCGGCGGTAGCCGGTGCAGGGCGACGTCGTGGAGCGCGCCCTCGGAGACGGTGAGGGTCATGAAGGTGCAGAACGGTTGCCGTCTGCGGTCCGTCGGCGAGCCGGGGTTGAGCAGGCGCAGGCCTCCCGGGGTCGTGGAGTCCCAGGGGATGTGGCTGTGGCCGAACACGAGGACGTCGAGGTCCGGGAAGTGCTCCGCGCAACGGCGCTCCCGCCCGGCGGCGGCGCCGGTCTCGTGCACCACGCCGAACCGCAGCCCCGCCAGCCGGGCGCGGGCCACCTCCGGCAGGCGACGGCGCAGGGCCGGGCCGTCGTTGTTGCCGTACACGCCGATCAGCCGGCGGGCCCTGGATTCCAGCAGGTCGAGGGTGGCCTCGTCGGTCCAGTCGCCGGCGTGGACGACGGCGTCGGCCTCGTCGACAGCGGCCAGGAGGTCGTCCGGGAGGGTCTTCGCGCGGGTGGGGAGGTGCGTGTCGGAGGTCAGCAGCAGCCGCATGACCCCACGGTAGGCCCGGCTGGAGGACCCGGGTCAGCGGCTGGGGGGGCCGGTGCCCCGGTCGGACGACGGCCAGACGTACGGAAGGTCCTCGGGCACTCCGGGGAAGTGGCGCCGGTAGAACTCCGGGGCCTTGCGCAGGAGCGCCGACTGGTGGCTGCGGTGGAACGCGGGGTCGCCCAGCCAGGGCGGAAGCTCTCCGTCCGCCGCGAGGCGGCGCTGGTCGCGCACCTCGGCACGCGCCCGGACGGCGCGGAACCCCGCCATCAGCGAGGCCGCGCAGGAGTCGGCGCGCCCCGCCGCCGTCCACACGCTGCACACGTCCAGGCCGTAGCGCACGAGGGCCTCCTCGTAGCCGGCCCACATCCGTACCGCGGGATGGTGGCGCCAGCCGTATCCGGGCCGTGTGAGGCCCCGGAGGACCTGGAGGGCCTCGACGCGCTGTTTGCCCAGCCGCCGGGGGTCCAGGACGGTGGCGGATTCGAGGAATCCCGGGAACGGGAGGAAGGTCTGCACGCGGTGCGTCTGCCCGCTCGGAAGGTCCCGCTCACGCGGGGCGTTCGACGGTGGTGACGACGCGGACCAGCGCCGGCGTGGCGGGGGCGGAGGCGAAGCCGAAGCGCACCGGCGGGCGGACGGGGGCCGGCGGGCCGAGGTCGGTCCCGTCGAAGGAGGCGGCGGCCGCGGTGATCCACCGCAGGTCGCAGGCCGCGTACCACTGGCGGTGTCCGGGGCGGGAGCTGCCCCGGGTGCGTACGCCGGGCAGCAGGCGGGCCGGGCCGTCGGCCAGGGCGGCCCAGGCCGGCCTGCGGGCGAGCGGCCGGGGTACGGCGCGCAGGGCGAGGCCGAGGGCTCCGCGCCGGCCGACGACGAAGCGGAGGTGCAGGGGGCCCGCGGTGACGTCCCACTCGGGCTCCCGGCGCCGCACGCCCACCGGCACGATCAGGACCTCGTCGAAGTGGTAGATGCCGGCGATGCACTCCGCGGTACGGGCGCCGGGCGCCAGCAGCAGGCGCCGGCCGTCGGCGCGCTCCAGCATCACGTCGCTGAACGGGCCGAAGGGCGACCGGGGCCAGTGACCGACGACCACACGGGTGCCGGACCCCGTCCCGACGGCGGCGATCCAGCCGTCGAACGTCAGCCGTTCACGTCCCACTCCCGGCCCGTACCCCGCCCGCGGCGGACCCATGCAGTCCCCCGCGGGGGCGGACCCGGCCTCCCCGCGGGGGCGGCCCCGGACCGGTGGCCCGGAGGCCGGGTCAGGCGTCCACGGGCTGCCAGGCCGGGGCCTGCCCGTCCTGCCGTACGCGTCCGAACACCACGTCGGCGAAGTGCACGCCGAAACCGATCGTGTCGGGCTCTGCCAGTTCTGCGACCAGGCGCCGGCGGTGGTCGGCGGTCCGGGCGCCGTCGTGGTCGAAGCCCGAGGACCATCCGGGGTGGTCGATCTGGACCGGCGAGTGCACGGCGTCGCCGAAGGCGATCAGGCGCCGTCCGCCGCCTGAGATGACGTACTCGGCGTGGCCGACGGTGTGGCCGGGGGTGATCCGCACGTGTACGCCGGGGAAGACCTCCTGCCCGTCCGTGACCGTTCGCACGCGCGGTGCGAGCGCCGCGACCTGCTCGGCCATGCCCTGGGCCTCGAGGAGGTCGCGCCCGGCCCACTCCTGTTCGGAGACGAGGTAGTCGGCGTGGGCGAGCAGGGGCCGGTCACCGCCCGGGGCCGGGTGGCAGGCCCAGCCGAGGTGGTCTGCGTGGAGGTGGGTGAAGGCCACCGCTTCGATGTCCTCGGGGCGGCGGCCGAGTTCGGCGAGGCCCTGCGGGAGGGCGCCTCCGTGGATCACGGCGAGGGGGCCGTCGGGGGCTTCGTGCCGCTGCGGTCCGAAGCCCGCGTCGATCAGCAGCGCGCGGTCGCCGTGTTCCACGAGCAGACCGCCCACGCTCCCGACGAGGTGGCCGGTGGCGTCCAGGTACTCCGGGTGCGCGGCCCAGACCTCGTCGGTGGTGTCCCGGAGCAGCTGCAGCGGCCGGAGCCGCACGTCGCCGTCCGGGACGTACGACACCTTCGTGTCGCCCAGCCGTATCGAGCGGATTCCCGCCGACCGGCTCAGTCGTCCGTCCTGAGTCATCGTCAAGTCGGCCATGGCCACTCCTTCGTGAGCTGTCGTGAGGGCGCCGCGGGGTGCTCGGCCGCGGCGGCGACGCCCACCATAAGCATCAAGCTCGAATCATTCAAGCTAGAAATGTTTTTGCTTGATGGACTTGGTAGGCTGGTGGCATGACGACGCCCCCGGATCCGCAGGTCATCGCGGAGCGACAGCTGTGCGGTCTGGTGAACGGACTGGCCCAGCGGATCGCCGAACACGTACGGGAGCGCGCCGCCGCCCTGGGGCTCACCGCCTCCCAGGCGACCGCGCTGCGGGAGATGAGCGGGCCGATGACCATGCGGGAACTCGCCGAGCGCATGAGCTGCGAGCCCTCCAACACCACCTTCGTCGTCGACAAGCTGGAGAAGCAGGACCTGGTCGAGCGCCGGCCGCACCCCACCGACCGCCGCGCGAAGCACCTCGTCCTCACCCCCGAGGGCACCGCACTGCGCGAACGCCTCCTCGCTCTCCTCGCCGTCGACTCCCCGCTGTCCGGCCTCAGCCAGCAGGAGCAGCGCGTCCTCCACGCCCTCCTGGAACAGGCCGTCACCGGCCCGTGAGTCAGTCCCGCGTCAGGCGCGGGTGCGGCGGTCCGCGGCGTCGAAGTGGGCGAGGGACACGGCGCCGGGGAGCAGGGCCTGCTGCAGGGCGGGGGCCAGGGGGCCGTCGAGGCCGCCCAGGGCCTCGGCCAGCTCTTCCACCACGTCGCGGGCGGTCTCGGCGGCGATCTCCTCGGGCCGGGTGCGGGGACCCAGCTTGCTGACGGCGGCCGCCGCCCGGGCCGGGGTGAGCAGCGCGGTGGCCCGGCCGAGGAGCCAGGCGGGCACGCCGGCGGCGCCTTCGGCGGGCGGCAGGTACGGGCGGGAACCGTCGAAGCGGTCGTCCTCGGCGAAGGCGGGGTGCTTGGACTTGGCCACCGGGCGGGGGGCGACCCCCTGGCCGTCCGCGGCCGGCCACTGCCCGGCGGGCTTGAGGACGAGCCCCTCGGCAAGGTTGTCGGGCAGTTCGGGCAGGCCGAGCAGGGCCGGCACCCGGGTCGCGAACACCGGCGTGCGTTCCCGGACCTGGGCGAGGGTCCCGTGTGCGACGAGCGGGGCGCAGTGCAGGCCCGCGGCGTCCGCGGCCCGGCGCAGCACCCGGTCGGCGACCCAGCGGATGCCGTCGCCGGTGTCGATGGTGGCGTCGAAGGGCAGCCAGATCAGGTGCGGGGCGTACCAGACGCCGGTCTGGACCGGCTCGGTGGCCGGGGCGGGAGCCACGTCCGGGTGCGGGTAGCGGCCGCCCGCCAGTTCCCCGTAGACGGTGACCGGTGCCGAGTCGTCCGCGCCGTGGTGGCGGCGCAGCGCGGTGGCGCAGCGCTCCGCGGCGACGGCCAGGGCGGGCCAGATCCGGCCGACGCCGAAGAAGTCGTCGAGCCCGCTCTCGCCGAGCAGTTCGCGGCGCTTGGCGGGGCGCACTCCGGCGGGGTCGCAGACGACCGCGAAGTTCGCGCCGTGGACCTTCTCCAGCGCGACCCAGTGCCCGGCCGCCCGCGCCTCGCCCAGCCGGGCGCGGGAGGGGATCTTCGGGTACGGGGACCAGGCGGCGTCGTCAGGCATGCGGGCCCCCGGGCTGGTGCTGTTCGGGCAGGCGGCTGTCCGGGTGCGCCCACAGCAGGACGTTGTCGGGCCGCTTCTCTCGGAAGAAGGCGAGGACGTCCTGGTCCGAGTGGCGCAGGCTGAAGTGGGTGAGGACGAAGAGGGTGTCCGGGTGGGCCTCGACGACGGGTTCGAGCCGGCTCCAGACGGTGTGTCCGACCCGGTCGGCCCGTTCGAGCTCGGCGTCGTCGAGGTAGGTGCACTCGGTGATGACGACCGGGTACTCGAAGAGCCACGGGTTGTCCTCGAAGACGCTGACGTGGGTGTCGCCGAGGAAGGCGAACAGCGGCCTGAGCACCTCCCGTTCGACCTCGACGCCCTCCGCGCGGAGCCGGGCCAGCGTACGGCCGAACTCCGCGCCCCGGCCCTGTGCGGCGAGGGAGCGGCGCAGCTCCTCGTACTCGGGGAGCAGCGCCTTGCGGCGCTCGGAGAACGCGTAGCCCACGCAGGGCACCTTGTGCACGCACTCCACCACCCGCACGTGGTGCCCGCGGCGCCCGAAGGTGAACGCGTCGCCGCCGCGGACCCCGTGCAGCCGGCAGTGCGCGGCGAGGGCCGGGTCGTAGGCGGTTCCGTGGTTCAGTTCGGCGGAGGCCCGCAGGAAGGCCTCCGCGTAGGGCAGCGCGGCCGCCGGCAGGTGGATGTCGACGCCTCCGGGCCGGGCGGCGAGGTGGTCGAGGTCCTTGGCGTGGTCGTGGTGGGTGTGGGTGAGGAAGACGGTCTCCGGCCGGTGGCCTTCCGCGAGTCCGGCGTCGAGCGCACAGCGGAGTTCGGGGATGTGGAAGAACGTCTTGTCGTTGGCGCGGGAGTATCCGGTGAGCGTGAGCCCGGTACCGGGTATGCGCCAGGTCTTCCACTGGCGGAACGGGTGCCCCTGCTCCAGCCGGTCGGGGTGGGCGGGCGCGGGCACGGGCACGGAGGCGGGGCCGGTCGGCCGCGCGGGGGCCTGTGTCATCGGTGCCTCCGTCGCGCCGCCGTGATCTGTCGGGTGAGGGCCCGATCGTAACGGGCGGCGTGCCGCGGCGGCCCGTCCTTTTCCGCGCGGGCGCCGGCCGACGGGGCGGCGGCGGGACGCTCCCGGGGGCACCGCTCCCCCACCCCTGCGGGGGAGCGGTGCGCCGTCCGGGCAGCGCGCCGTGCGGACTGCCCGGGTGTGTGCGGGTGCCGGTCAGCGGTTCTCGGGGAGGTCGGCTTCGGCCTGAAGGGTGGCGGAGAAGCCGCGCTGGGCGGCGGACGGGGCCGACTGCGCAGCCGGGCCCGCGGGCGCGGGCTTCTTTCCGCAGAAGGCCGCTTCGAGGGTCCCGCCGAGGGCCGTGTTGGCGGCCCCGCGGTTGGACGTGTTCGCCATGGCGCTGAGGCTGCGCTTCCCGTCGCGGGTGGTGAACGCGTAGGTGTAGAAGCCCTGCACGGTGCCGGTGTGCCCGTAGACCGAGGTGCCGCAGCTGAGGTCGTAGCGGCGCAGGCCCAGGCCGTAGAAGCGGGTGTTCGTGGCGTCGGTGGGCGACGCGGCGAGCATGGCGTCCAGCATGTCCGCGCGCAGCAGCCGGCCACCGAGCAGGGCGGACATGAAGGTGGACAGGTCGGCCTCGGTCGAGATCATCGCGCCGGCGGACTGGGCCCACGAGACGGTCTGCTCGGTCGAGTCGACGAGCGGCGCGCCCTCTTCGTCCGGGTGCAGGTAGCCGTGGGCGTGGGGACCCTTGATGGCCGTGGAGGGGTGGACGTACGAGGTGTTCTTGAGCTTCAGGGGCTTGATGATGCGCTGCTCGTAGGCCTCGGCGACCGGCTGTCCGGTGGCCTTCTCGATGAGCATGCCGACCACGACGAAGTTGGTGTTCGAGTACTGGTACGAAGCGCCCGGCTCGGCCGTCCGGGGCTCGCGCAGCGAGAGGTCGACGAGCTCCTGATAGGTGAAGACCCGGTTGCGGACGGACTCGAAGCCGGGGACGGTCTGGGCGAACATGGCGTTCGTGTAGTCCGACAACCCACTGCGGTGGCTGAGGAGGTGGCGCACCGTGATCCGGCCGTCGGGCAGCAGGCCCGGCAGGTAGGTGTTGACCGGGTCGTCCAGGCGGATCTTGCCCTCCGCGACGAGCTGGAGCAGCACGACGGAGGAGAAGGTCTTGGTGACGCTGCCGACGCGGAAGCGGGAGGCGGGGTCCATGGCGGCGCCCGTGGTCCGGTCCTGCACCCCCTCGGTGACGTTGCGGACCCCGTCGGGTCCGGAGTAGCGGGCCATGGCGCCGGGCGCTCCGGCCGTAAGGGTGTTGCGCAGTGCTCGCGTGATCCCGTCCAGGTCGGGGGCCACCGGGGCGGGGGCGGGCGTCGTCGCGGGGCGGGCGGGGGTGGGCGGGGCGGCCACGGCGGCGGACGCCGTGGGTACCGTCATCGCGATCGCGAGCACGGTGGCACCGAGGGTGAGGCGTCGGTCGATGGTCAGGCGCACGGTTCTCCTCAACTGGTTCACAATGGAGGCCCGTTCGCAGATCGGCGGGCCCCCGGACGCTGAGCCTACTCAAGATCGACAGTGGGTACGGCAGCCGGTGCGGTCGCTGCGACCTCAGCCGAGGCGGCCGACGTCCGAGCGAGCGCTCCGGCCGGCCTCGCCGGGACGGAAGGAGGAAGCGCGCCGCCCTTCTTCGTACGTCGGGCAACTCGCAGGGGCGCTGCACACGGCTGCCGAAACTCCTCGGCCATGCCGGGCGGCGCGGCCGACGACGGAGCCACCCCGACCATCGCGGTCCAGCGACCGTCGGGGCAGCGGCGGCCCCCCTGGTGCAACGCGGGTCCGAGCTCCCGCGCACGTACACCAACGGCACCGCGCCCGGCGCAGCGCCGTGCGGTCCGGTGGTCGGTTCTACAGGGCGGTGTCCGCGGTCAGCCGGGGGCCTGCGCGTGGAGAGCGCGCGCCATGGGTGACGACCCTTCGGTGACGAAGGAACGGATCTGTGCCAGGTAGGCTTCGCGGTCGATACGGCCGTCACGGTCCTCGTCCAGCGCGTCGAAGGCAGCACGGGCGTTGTCGACGGGGTTGCCCAGGGCGTGGCGCAGCCGGGTGAACTCCGCCCGGTCAAGGTGTCCGTCGCCGTCGGCGTCGGCCAGGTCGAACAGCGATCCCAGAGCCGGCCTGCACACCTCGTCGAAGGCCTCCCCACCCGCCCACGCCTCGTACTCCGCGAAGGTCACCCGTCCGTCCCGGTTCGCGTCCATCGACGCGAACACCCGGTCGTGCGCGGTACGCGCCAAGGACAGGAGCGGGTCGTCGCCAGCCCGGCCCAGTGCCCCGGCGGCGCGCTCCGGCCGGGCGAGGTACTCCTGCCGGGAGATGACCCCGTCGCCGTCGACGTCCAGCATCGAGAAGATGTGCCGCTTGGCCGTGATGGTGTCCACCCGGACCCTCGTTCCTGCGCGAAACCGAAGAAGCAGCGGGCACCGCTCCCACCCCGGAAACGATCACCCCGGCACGAGGTCACCACCGCTGCTGCACGGAAGGGCCAGGTCAACCCCGAGGAGTACAGCGGGCAGGCGGGGCTTCGACCCGGATCTCCTCAGCCCTAGACCCGTGCGATCAGCGCGTAGCGTTCGTCGGCGACCGGACCGCCCCACAGCAGGGGGTTGTCGCTGAGGTGCTCGACGCGCAGATCTGCCACCAGCGGGCGGACGGCGTCGGTGAGGTCTTCCGCGCTCACGCCGCCGTTCCAGGGCAGGATCTCCGCCCCGGTCACGTACGGGGTGGACTGGCCGGCCTGTCGCCAGCGCCCCTCGACCAGGATCAGCGTTCCCCCCGGACGAAGCCGCGCGACCCACCCGCGCAGTGCGGCGACGGGGTCGGGCAGGGTCCACACCAAGTGCCGGGACAGGACCACGTCGAAGGTGGCCCCGCCCGTCGGCGGGGCCGTGGCGTCGCCCACCAGGAAACGTGCTCGAAGACCCGATGCGGCCAGCTTGGCACGGGCATGAGCGACCATCTTCGGAGCGAGGTCGACACCGGTGACCCGGTGACCCGCCTCGGCCAGCAGACGGGACAGCGAGCCGGTACCGCAGCCCACGTCAAGGACGTCGGCCGCGGTCTCCGGCATCCAGGAGGACACACAGGTCACCCATGCCTCGCGGGTCACCGCCTGGCGCAGCCCGTGATCCGGCTCCTCGTCGAATCCGTCGGCGGCGGCGTCCCAGTACGTCCTGATGGCAGCAGAGTTGGTCATGGGGTGGATCCTGCCACCCGCTGAGACGTGTGAGTGCTCACGAGCGCCCGGGGTCACGGCGGGGTCCGGCCGTTCAGCCGGGTTCGGGGGCGACGGGGTAGGGCACGAAGGTGCTGCTGTTCTCGTCGACCGCCAGGGTGCGGCCGAGCGGTGGGACGGCGCGCTGGGGGCAGTCGAGGCGTTCGCAGAGCCGGCAGCCCATGCCGATGGGGATCGCGGCGGCCGCGTTGTCCAGGTCGAGGCCGTCGGAGTAGACGAGCCGGGAGGCGTGGCGGATCTCGCATCCGAGTCCGATGGCGAAGGTCTTGCCGGGTTCGCCCCAGCCGCCGCGGTGGCGGGTGACCGCCCGGGCCGTCCACAGGTGGCGCTGCCCGTCCGGCATGGAGGCGACCTGGACGTGGATGCGTCCCGGGGCGGCGAACGCCTCGTACACGTTCCACAGCGGGCAGGTGCCGCCCGCCCGGGAGAAGTGGAAGCCGGTCGCGGACTGCCTCTTGGACATGTTCCCCGCCCGGTCCACCCGGACGAAGGAGAACGGAACCCCGCGCAGCCTGGGGCGTTGCAGTGTGCTGAGGCGGTGGCAGACGGTCTCGTAGCTGAGGCCGAAGTGGTCGCTGAGCCGTTCGATGTCGTAGCGGAACTCCTCCGCGGCGGTGTGGAAGGCCCGGTACGGGAGGATCAGGGCGGCGGCGAAGTAGTTCGCGATGCCGATCCGGGCGAGGCCGTGCGCCGGGGTGCCGGGCGGGAGGTCCTCGGCGGCCAGCCGGCCCAACTCGTCCCCGTACTCCAGCAGGGCGAGCTGGGTGGCCATGCGGAACGCCTGCTGGCCGGGGCGGAGCCGGCCGGAGAGGTGCAGGACGCGCGCCCGCTCGTCGAAGTGGTGCAGCCGCTCCGCGCCGCCCGCCAGGCGGACCCCGTGGCGGTCGGCGAGCCGTGCCGAGAGCACGCGCACGACGTCCCCGGGGCGGATCCCGATCTCACGGGCGAGGTCCTCCGAGGCGAGGTCGGCGTCGTGGAGGTAGTTCTGCCGGCGGTAGAAGAACTCGCGGATCTCCTCGTGCGGCGAGCGCGGCCCGGCGGGCGGTCCCGCGTCCCTGCCGTCGGCCGTCCCGGCGAGCCGTTCGGCGAGGAGCTGGCTGCGCCGGCCCAGGTCCAGCAGGACCGCGGCGACGGTCGGCATGCGGGTGGCGAGTTCGGCGAGGTCGGAAGGGGAGACCCGGGCCTCGGCGACCTCGCCCGCGAGCGCCTCGCGCAGGTCGGCGACGAGCCGGCTGGTGTCCCGCTCGGAGAAGAAGCCCGGGTCGACCCCGAAGGTCTCGGTCAGCCGCAGCAGGACCGGCACGGTCAGGGGGCGGGAGTCGTGCTCCATCTGGTTGAGGTAGCTGGGCGAGATGCCGAGGACCCGGGCCAACTCGGCCTGGCTCATCCGGCGCTCCTCGCGCAGCCGCCGCAGCCGCGCACCCGCGTACGTCTTGCCCACCCGCACTCCCCCGCCCCTCGGTCGGTCCCAGCGTACGCGCGTTCTTCGCGTCGCCAACGTTTGCAAGCTTGGCAAAAGGGCCTCAGAAGATTCGCAGAACTTGGCAGACGTCCCCCGTTGATGGCACTGCGTGCCGCTGTCAGAGTCTGTTCTGCGGCCCGCCGGACCCCGGCGGCCGAGGGGGACGGTCCGGGCACGATCAATGCCCTGACGTCGGAGATCCTGACAGTCCTCGTCGGTGCGCCCGGCACGATTGCTCCGTTCCGCCTCAGGTGGGACCGGCGGCCGCACCCATATTCACGGCACACAGTGCCAACACCCCGTCATTCGTTGGCGGAACGTTGGCAGATCAAGCGACCCAGGGAGACGGTGGCGGTCATGGCAGAGGCGAAGACGACCACGGCGGCGGCGAAGCAGCTGGAGGAGCGGTGGGCGACCGACCCGCGCTGGGCGGGCATCGAGCGCACCTACACGGCCGAGGAGGTCGTCCGCCTGTCGGGCAGCGTCCGCGAGGAGCACACCCTGGCCCGGCGCGGCGCCGAACGGCTGTGGCGGCAACTCCACGAGCTGGACTACGTCCACGCCCTCGGCGCGCTGACCGGCGGCCAGGCCGTCCAGCAGGTCCGGGCCGGCCTCCAGGCGATCTACCTCTCGGGCTGGCAGGTCGCGGCCGACGCGAACCAGGCCGGCCACACCTACCCCGACCAGAGCCTCTACCCGGTCAACTCCGTGCCGCAGGTGGTGCGCCGGATCAACAACGCGCTGCTGCGCGCCGACCAGATCGCCACCGCCGAGGGCGGGAGCGACACGACCGACTGGCTGGCCCCGATCGTCGCCGACGCCGAGGCCGGATTCGGCGGCCCGCTCAACGCCTTCGAGCTGACCAAGGCGATGGTCGCGGCCGGCGCGGCCGGCATCCACTACGAGGACCAGCTCGCCTCGGAGAAGAAGTGCGGCCACCTCGGCGGCAAGGTCCTCGTCCCCACCTCCCAGCACGTCCGCACCCTCAACGCGGCCCGGCTCGCCGCCGACATCGCCGACGTCCCGACCCTGGTCATCGCCCGCACCGACGCCCTCGCCGCGAACCTCCTCACCAGCGACGTCGACGAGCGCGACGCGCAGTTCACGACCGGGGAGCGCACGGCGGAGGGCTTCCACCGGGTGCGCGGCGGCATGGCCCCGGTCATCGCCCGCGGCCTGGCCTACGCCCCGTACGCCGACCTGCTCTGGGTCGAGACCGGCACCCCGGACCTGGGGCAGGCCCGCGAGTTCGCCGAGGCGGTCCACGCCGAGTTCCCGGACCAGATGCTCGCCTACAACTGCTCGCCCTCCTTCAACTGGAAGGCCGCCCTGGACGACGACCAGATCGCCAAGTTCCAGCGCGAACTCGGCGCCATGGGCTACAAGTTCCAGTTCATCACCCTGGCCGGCTTCCACTCCCTCAACCACGGCATGTTCGACCTCGCCCGCGGCTACGCCGAGCACGGCATGACGGCCTACGTCGACCTCCAGGAACGGGAGTTCGCCGCCCAGCAGCACGGCTTCACCGCCGTCCGGCACCAGCGGGAGGTCGGCACCGGCTACTTCGACCTGGTCTCCACCGCCGTCAACCCGGAGTCCTCGACCACCGCGCTCGCCGGCTCCACCGAGGAGGAGCAGTTCCACTAGGCCACCCGCCCCGCTCCGCCCCCGTCAGGAGACCGCATGTCCACCACCGCAACCACGCACCGGGTCCGGGTCCTCGCGGCGCCGGGCGGCCGCCACGACGAGGTCCTCACCCCGGAGGCGCTCGACTTCGTCGGCGCCCTCGACGCGGCCTTCGCACACCGCCGCGAGGAGGTCCTCAAGGAACGCCGCCGCCTGACGGGCCGCCTGGCCACGGGCACGCCGCTCGACTTCCCCGTCGCCACGTCCGCGGTCCGCGCGGACCCGGGCTGGCGGGTCGCCCCGCCGGCCCCGGGCCTGGAAGACCGCCGGGTCGAGATCACCGGCCCGCCGGACCGGCGGACGGCCGTCCACGCGCTCCACTCCGGAGCCCGCGTGTGGACGGCGGACTTCG
The DNA here is from genome assembly GCF_055564695.1 of Streptomyces sp. NPDC029014. Classification (NCBI taxonomy): domain Bacteria; kingdom Bacillati; phylum Actinomycetota; class Actinomycetes; order Kitasatosporales; family Streptomycetaceae; genus Streptomyces; species Streptomyces sp. NPDC029014. The sequence continues at coordinate 2,235 of NZ_JBVHVT010000106.1, read as the reverse complement.
CCGACGCCACCGCCCCCACCTGGGACAACGTCATCGGTGGCCAGCTGAACCTGCTCGACGCCTGTCGGCGGCGCATCGACCCGCCCACGCCCGGGGGCAGGGAGCACCGCCTCGTCGCGCGGCCCGCGACCCTCATGGTGCGGCCCCGCGGCTGGCACCTCGCCGAGGAGCACCTGAGGGTCGAGGGGCGTGCCCCGTCCGCCTCGCTGGTCGACTTCGGGCTGTACTTCTTCCACTGCGCCCGACGGCAGATCGACGCCGGCTCCGGACCGTACTTCTCCCTCCCCCAGCTGGAGAACCGCTACGAGGCCAGACTCTGGAACGACGTGTTCCGGCTCGCCCAGGACCTCCTCGGCGTCCCCCGCGGCACGGTCCGCGCCACCGTCCCCATCGAGACGGTCACCGCCGCGTTCGAGATGGAGGAGATCCTCCACGAACTGCGCGAGCACAGCGCGGGCCTGACCGCCGGCCGCTGGGACTACCTGTTCAGCATCATCAGGACCTTCGGCCACCGCACGGACTTCCAGCTGCCGGACCGCGCCGCGATCACCATGACCGCCCCTTTCCTGCGGGCCTACACCGAGCTGCTGGTGCGCACCTGCCACCGGCGCGGCGCCCACGCCATCGGCGCCACGGCCGCCCACCTGCCGGGCAGGGACCCGGCGGCCGAGCAGGCCGCCCTGGCCAGGGTGCGCCTGGACGAGGAACGCGAGGCCGAGGACGGGTTCGACGGCTCCCGGGTCGCCCATCCGGGCCTGGTCCCGGTCTGCCGCGAGGTCTTCGACGGGGTGCTGGGCGACCGCCCCCACCAGCTCGACCGCACCCGCGAGGACGTCGCCGTCGCCGCCGCCGACCTCCTCGCGGTCCGCCGCACCAGCGGCCCTCCGACCCGGGAGGGCGTCCGCGCCAACGTCGCCGTCGCCCTGCGCTACGTCGAGGCCTGGCTGCGCGGCCAGGGGGCCGTGGCCCTCCACGGCCGGCTGGAGGACGCCTCGACCGCGGAGGTCGCCCGGACCCAGCTCTGGCAGTGGCTGCGCCACCGCTGCGTCGACCGCGACGCCGTACTCGCCGTCCTCGACGCGCAGTGCGCGGCACTCGCCGCGGAACGGCCCGGCGCCTTGGTCCCGCAGGCCCGGGCGGTGCTGGAGCGCACCGCACTCGGGCGTGACCTGCCGGCCTTCTTCACCTCCGATGCCTACAGCCGTCACCTGGTCCGGACGGAGGTGCGGTCGTGAGCGCCGTCGTCAGCAGGGTCGGGGTGGTCGGCGGTGGGCAGATGGGTGCCGGAATCGCCGAGGTCTGCGCCCGGGCCGGGCTGGACACCGTCGTCTGCGAAGCCGGCGACGCCGCGGCCCGGGCGGCCCGCGAACGCGTGGCCGTCTCCCTCGAACGCGCCGTCCAGCGGGGCAAGACCGACCGGATCTCCGCCGAGCACGCCCTCACCCGGCTCGTCTTCTCCGGCAGCCTCGACGACCTCGCCGACCGGCAGCTCGTCATCGAGGCCGTCACCGAGGACGCGGAGGTCAAGACCGCGACCTTCGCCGCCCTCGACAAGATCGTCGCCGATCCGGAGGCGATCCTCGCCACCAACACCTCCTCCCTGCCCGTCATGCGCCTGGCCATGGCCACCGGCCGCGCCGACCGGGTCGTCGGGCTGCACTTCTTCAACCCCGTCCCCGTCCTGCCGCTGGTGGAGGTCGTCACCTCGCTGCACACGGCCCGGGAGACCGTGGAGACGGTGGAGGCGTTCGCCCGCGAGACGCTGGGCAAAACGGTGATCCGGTCGCAGGACCGGGCCGGTTTCGTCGTCAACGCCCTCCTGGTCCCCTACCTGCTTTCGGCCGTTCGCATGGCCGAATCCGGCTTCGCCACCGCCGCCGACGTCGACGCCGGTATGGAGCTGGGCTGCGCCCACCCCATGGGACCGCTCAGACTGGCCGACCTGATCGGACTCGACACCGTCGCCGCCATTGCGGAAGCCCTCTACGACGAGTTCAAGGAACCCCTCTACGCCCCGCCGCCGCTGCTCCAGCGGATGGTGCAGGCGGGCCTGCTGGGCCGCAAGTCCGGCCGCGGGTTCCACACGTACGACCGGGACCGATGAGGGGCCCGGTGGGGCCGCCGGGCTGAGGGGCCCGGCCGCGCGGGTGCGGGGGGGGGGGGGGGGGGGGGGGGGGGGGCAACCCACCCCTCGCTCCCACCCCCACTCCTCTCCGTCACCTCTCCTCCCCCCGC
>NZ_JBVHVT010000105.1:0-27134 GCF_055564695.1 Streptomyces sp. NPDC029014 | reverse complement strand
TAAGTTGCCTGCGAGTCACGACCCCAGTCCTACCGGGTCCCACCCCGCGAGGAGGACAGAACCCGGGAACTGATCACGACATCACACAGGCCCTAAGCCACCAGCGGACAGCAGACACACGCACGCCAAGACGCTCGGCCGGAAACCCCCGGCCGAGCGTCCTGGCGTATCCGGCCACCACTCCCGCATTCAGGGCGGTCCCGGGCTGCTTGCGGCAGCATCGCGCCAGCGCGCGGATCCGCGGGCGCCGCAGCGGACGGCTCGCTTCCGTGCGGGGAGGGTCCGGCAACCTGGGGAGGCGCCGCCCGGGGGAGCGGGAGGTCCGTCACGCATCTGAGCCAATGTGCCGGGAGTGCGGCGGGAGATCCCCGCGGAGACGCTCACGACGACGGGACCACGACTACTTTGGCTGCCCGTCAAGGGGTCGACGGGCGGCCCCTGGGACTCCACGGAGGTTTTGTGATGAGGCACATGCCGCGCGTTCTCGCCGCCGCTGCACTGGCCGTCGCCGCCCTTGCCGTGACTGCCCCGTCCGCCAGTGCCGGCAGCACGGGCGCCCAGGCCTGCACCGCCAACTGGTCGGTCAGCTCGGGCGAGGGCTACGCCAACGGCAAGTGGTGCAACAACAACACCCATGTTTCCGGTACGGTGCACGACACCAAGGCGGACGGCCGTTGTCCGTTCGTACGCGGCTACCTGTCCGGTGGCGGCTGGCGGGACAGCGACTGGGCCGGTCCGAAGGGCGACTCTTCGCCCGTCAGCATCTCCGCCCCCTCCGGCCAGTCCTTCACCCGGGTGGCCATGAGCTACATCAACTGCTGATCGCTTGAGACACCCGGAACACCCACGGGAGTGCCTCCGCCGGTCGAGCGCGCCGGCGGAGGCACTCCCGCGACGCGCCCGCCCCTACGGCTCCTGCTGAGGGGCCCCGGACAGCCGTCCACGTCACCACGGGCCAGTGCCCGGTCCAGCCGGCCCGCCGCACCAGCCGGACACCGGGCGCCCTCGTGGTGGCGACGGGCGCAGCCCGGCCTCCGCCTCATTCGACTCGTTCGCCGGGCGCGGTGGCGCAGGCCTGATGGAGCCCGGGTCCGTGTTGCGATGAGTACGGACCCCGTCGCCGGTCTACCCTTCGAACCCATCGTCCCGGATGGAGCCGCAGATGACCGACACGACGCCCCTCGACCTACGACCGCAAGCCCTGGTCGTGGCCCGACTCGCGGCGGGAATCCCGGACGACCGGCTCGCCGACCCGACGCCCTGCCCGGGGTACACGCTGGGCGGCCTGCTGAGCCACGTCGCCCACCTCGCCGTCGCCTTCCGCGACGCGGGCCGCAAGCACCTGGGGCCCACGACCGACACGGCCCCCGACCCGGCGGCCGTGCCCGCCCTGCCCGGTGACTGGCGCGAGGAACTGCCCCGGGTCCTCAGCGAAATGGCCGAAGCCTGGACGGACCCGGCCGCCTGGACGGGCATGACCCGCGCGGGCGGCGTGGACCTGCCCGGCGACGTCGCGGGTGCCGTGGCCGCCGACGAACTGGTGATCCACGGCTGGGACCTCGCCCGGGCCGTCGGTCACGCGTACGCGCCCGACGGGGCGGCGCTGAGCGCTGCGCACGCGTTCCTGCTGGCGGCCGCCGAGGACGAAAGCCGCGGCGGGGGCATCTTCGGAGCCGTGGTGCCCGTACCGGACGACGCGCCGCTGCTGGACCGGGCCGTCGGGCTGAGCGGACGGGATCCGGGCTGGACGCCGCCGACGTCGCCCTGACCCGTGCGTGCGCGCGTGCGTGGGTGCCGCGCAGCCCGGGGCCGCACGCGTCGTGTGCCTCAGGCCCATCGGCTCCACGCGGGGATGTCCTCGCGGACCGCGCGCCAGGCGGCCGGAATCCCGTCGGTCCCGGTGCGGGCGGCGACGACCCCGCCGGCGATCGCGCAGGTGGTGTCCCGGTCGCCCCAGCCGCCGACGGTCTGCCACAGCGCCTCGGTCAGGTCGTCCAGCCGGCCCGCGGCGCACCACAGGGCGAACGGGACGGTGTCCGGAGCCGAGATCCGGTAGCCCGAGCCGAGGACGGACGCTGCGTGCCGTACGGAGGTGCGCGCGGAGAAGGTCGCGGCGACCAGCAGCCCGGAGCGGACGTCGCCGTCCGGTAGGTGGCCGGCGACCTCCCGCAGGAACTCGGGGCGCGAGGGGGCCTCCTGCCCCTCGGAGGCCGCCGCGAGCGCGGCGGCGACCGCGACGGCCACGGCACCCGCGACGGCTTCGGGATGGGCATGGGTGGTCAGGGCCGACAGCCGGGCCTGCTGCGCGGCGGCCGCGAGATCGTCCCGGAACCAGGCCCCGAGCGGGGCGACGCGCATCGCCGCGCCGTTGCCGTAGGACCCCTGGCCCTCGAACTGGGCCGCGGTGACGGCCCGCCAGGGCTCGCCCTCTCCGATGCTCTTCAGCACCCCGTGCATCGACGGGCCGTACTTCCGCCCCGGGTCACGTGCGTACTCGGCGGCGAACTCGCGCGCCAAGTCGTCGGGACGGACCTCGCCGTGGGTGGTGAGGTGCGCGAACAGGACGCATGCCATGGCGGAATCGTCCGTCCAGGGCCAGGGCCCCGGACGCAGGCTCCGCTCGGCCCACTGCCCCTCGACGTCCTCGCCGGACAGCGTGAACCAGCTGTCGCCGAAGGCGTCGCCGGTCACCAGGCCGTCGAGGCTGGCGCCGGCGTGCGGCGTACGGGTCATGGCGAGGCTCCTCGGTGGGTTGGAGGGGGGCTGACCAGGACATTCTCCGTGCGGTGCGGTCGTCGGCGCGAGCGAATTGTGTGGGCCCGAGCGGGCGCGTTCCAGCAAGAGTCGACGTCGTCATCGGCGCGGCGGCGCACATTGCTGAGGTTACGGTCTGACGCGGCGCGCCCGCGCCACCGGCCCAGTCCTCGCCGGCCCGCCTCGGCCTCGTGGACGGCTCGCGCCCCGACCCGTGGATGCCGGCCGCCCGTTCATGCTGCTCGGCACGCGTTCTGCGACCGGCGCCTGCGGGGCACTGCGCAGCCGCTGCTCGACGGGCCGTCGGCGACCAGTCCGGAAGTGGTCTTCCACAACCCTTGATCCCTTGATTCATTGGCCCATTGGTCATGGGAGTCCCACCCGTTCCCCGTCCGTCATCGTGGTCAGGAGACCGTATGTCTGCGCGTCGCTTCCGTTCCGTTCTCGTCGCCTCCGCCTGCTTGTCGGTGAGCCTCTTGGGCAGCGCAGCGAGTGCGCAGGCTGCCTCACCCGTGAGCGGCCAGGACAGGCTCGTGGCGCGTTACAAGAACCTGGCCACGGGCAAATGCCTGGACGTGCGGGACGAGTCGCGGGACGACTACGCCGTCGTCCAGCAGTACTCCTGCAAGGACGGCAGCCAGCAGTCGTTCGGCATCGGCCCCAACGTCATCGGGGGTTCCCCCCTCTACACGTACCGCTCGTACAAGTGCGTGGAACCGCGGGACGGCACGTACGACGGAGCCGGTGTCCAGCAGTGGACGTGCAACGGGAACATGGACCAGCTGTGGGACAGCGTGCCGATCAAGCCGGGCATCGTGGCCCTGCGGCACCGGTGGAGCGGCAAGTGCCTCCAGGACATGGGCCTCCCCGACGGCAAGCGGCGCGAAGTGGGGCTGATGCCCTGCACCTACGCGTCCAACCAGGCATGGCGCCTCGCGTGAGTCCGCACCGTTCCGGCCACGGGAACGGACTCGTCCTTTCCTCGTGAACCGGACCCGGGGAGTCGCCCGGGCCCGGTCCTGCGCGGCCTGCGCCCCCCGGCCGGCCGCGCAGGGTCTTGGGCGGTGCCGACGCCGAGTGCCGATGCGCGGCGGCAATGCGCGATGATGTCGGTTGCAGCAGACCGTAGTTGGGACCGAGAACCGTTGGGGGGCCACTGCCGGTGAACGACGCCGTCGAATTGGCAGACATGATCGCGCAGCTTCGCGAGGAGCTGAGCCGTGCCATGACAGCCGGAGCCGAATCCGATCTGCGGTTCAAGGCGGAGCGGGTGGAGCTGGAGCTGACCGTGGGCGTGGAGCGCACGAACGAGCCCGGCGTCAAGGTCCGGTTCTGGGTGTTCGACGCGGGCACGAGCGCCAAGCGTTCCTCGACGGTCACGCAGCGGCTCACGCTGACGCTCCAGCCCGTGAGCGCCGAACTCCCCGACCAGCCGGCCTTGATCTCCGGGAACGAACTGGCCGGTGAGGACTGACGCCGCAGTGGTGAGGAGCGGGAACGGCCTGGACCCCCACCGCATCGCCGAGGTGATCGTCGCCGTCGCCGCGGGCGGCGGCCGCCGGGGATCGGGATACCGGGTCGCCGGCACGGCCGTGCTGACGGCCTTGCACGTCGTCCGGGGCGCGTCCGAGGTCCGGGTGCGCTTCGACGCCGACCGGCCGGGCCAGTGGGCCGCGTCGGCGCAGCTGCTGTGGTCGGACGCCACGATGGACGTGGCCCTGCTGGAGTTCACGCCGCCGCCCGGCGCACCTGACGTCGCCCCCGCGCCGTTCGGTCGGATAGCCGACGAACACCATGCCGTCATCGACGTCCACGCCGCCGGTTTCCCGTTGTGGAAACGCCGCCGCGGCCCCGACGGCAGGCAGTTCCGCGAACTGCACCAGGCGGACGGCACGGTGGCCGCCCTGTCGAACCTCAGGACGGGAACGCTGGAGGTCACCGTCCCAATGGCGGCCGCCGACCCCGACCCGCAGGTGTCGCCCTGGTCGGGCATGTCGGGCGCCGCGCTCTGGGCCGGATCGCGGATCGTCGGAGTGGTGGCCGAACACCACCGGTGGGAGGGACTGGGCCGGCTGACGGCCGCCCGTGTCGACCACACCCTGCGCCGCCTCGACGAGCCCGGACGGGGGCGCCTGGCGCGGCTGCTGGCGATCTCGGACCCGCTGGCCCTGCCCGACGTGACGGACCGGCCTCCCCTTCCTGCCCGCCCCGCCGAGACCGACGGGCCGACCGGCCCGGCCGCCGCGAAGACCGTCAAGGTCATCGGGCTGCCCGTCGCCCACGGGCTGGAGCTGTTCAAGGACCGCGACGAAGTACGCGCCCTGACGGGCCGCCACCTCGCCGACCCGGCGATCCGCATGGTGACCGTCACCGGGCGACGCGGCATGGGCAAGAGCGCCCTCGCAGCCAAGGTCGTGGCCATGCTCGAACAGGGCGAATGGCCCGGCCGCGCCCGCGCTCCGCTTCCCGCGGCGATCGTCAACCTGAGCACCCGTACCGCCGGGGTCTCCCTCGAACGCCTCTACTTCGACTGCGCCCGCGCGCTGGACCCCGACCGCGAAGTACGGCTTCGGGACGTGTGGGCCGCCGACCGGCCCGTACGCGACAAGATCGGCGAGCTGTTCGCCGCGATCGGCGACGAGCTCTTCGTCGTCCTGGTCGACAACCTGGAGGACCGGCTCCTCGACGACGGCGCACTCGACGACGAAGGACTGGAGGTGTTCTTCGACTGCCTCTTCCGGGCCCGGAACGCCCCCCGCCTGCTCGTCACGTCCCAGATACCTGTGCAACTCCCTCCCGAACTGCGCCGCTTCGCCGCCGAAGTCGAACTCACCGAGGGTCTGCCGACGGCCGACTCCGTCGCCCTGCTGCGCGAACTCGACCTGGACGGGACCCTGGGCCTGTCGCAGCTGTCCGACGAACAGCTGCTGGGAGCGGCGGTCCGCGTCCACGGCGTGCCCCGCGCGCTGGAGCTACTGGTGGGCGCCATGGCCGACGACCTCCTGGAACTGCCCACCCTGCAGGAGGTGCTGGAGGACTTCGCGCTGCGCGGCCACGTCGTCGACGGCCTCGCCCAGGACCGGTACCGGCGGCTCGGCCCCGACGCCCGCACCCTGGTGAACGTCCTCGCCGTACTGCGGACCCCCGTGCCGCGACAAGCGGTCGAATGGATCGCGGCCGGGCTGGACCCCGCCCTCGACGTCCCACGCGTCCTGTCCCGGCTGCTGCGGATCCGCATGGTCTCCGCAGACCGGGGCACACGCACGTACGCCGTGCATCCGCTGGACGCCGACCTGGCGTACGGCGCCCTGCCGCCGGACGGCCCCCTGGGCCGCCGCACGCTGGAACGGCGGGCGGCAGACTGGTACGCACACCACGGCCTGCCGCGCGGGGACTGGCGCAGCCTGGACGACGTACAGACCCACCGCCGCGAGTTCGAACACCGGATGCGCGCCGGGGACGCGAACGACGCCGCGCTGATCCTCGGCGCCATCGGGCCCTGGATGTGCCGGCACGGCTCCGCACTGGCCGCGATCTCTATGCACCTGACACTGGAGGGAAAGTTGACCGACGACACGGCACACCTCGCGCATCTCATCGGCTACGGACACGCCCGGCTGAGCGGCGGGCCGCTGGCACAAGCGGTCGAACTGTTCACCGAGGCCGCCGTGCTCGCGGAACGCCTCGACGACCGCAGGGCCCTCCAGGACGCGGTGTTCGGCCTGGGTGACGCACACCGCCAACTGGGCCGGCTCGACGACGCGACGGACGCGCTGGCGCGGGCGGCCGACCTGGCGCGCGACAACGGCGACACCGAAGCGGAGGCCCACGCCGTGCTGAGCCTCAGCCTTGCGCACAGCACCACCGGCAACGGGCAGCAGGCCCTGGCCGGAGCGGACCGGCTCAGCGCGATCGCCACCGCCGTACAGGACCCGCTCACCGAGGCCCGCGCGTGGAACGCCCGTTTCACGGCGCTGCTGACCCTGGGCCGGTGGGAGGAGACCATCGCGGCCGGCGACCGGTGCGTACGCGCCTACGAGATCGCGGGGGTGCAGGAGGCCACCGACTACGCGCTGAACGCCAAGGGCGTGGCCCAGCTCGCCCTCGGCCGGCCGGCCGAGGCCACCGCATCGCTGGAAGAGGCGTTCCGCGCCGCGTCCACCATGGAGAACCCGCGCACCGAGGGCGTCTGCCTCTACAACCTGGCGTGGACGCAGTGGTCCGAGGGCCGGTTCGAGCAGGCGGCGCAGACTGCGGAGCGCTCAGCGGCCTCCCTGCAGCGTGCCGGTGCCACGGAGGCCGCGGCGGGCGAAGCGCTGGCGGAAGCCGCCCGGGCGCGGGCGGCGGCGGACCTGGGGACGGCGGCCGACGCGCTCGTCCGGTCGGCGCGAGGCGTCGGCCGCAACGTCGAGATGGTCCGCCCCGCATGGCTCACGGAGGAGGCGCAGACCCTGCGCGCCACCGCCTGAGCCGGGCGAGGCCTGCGCCCCGAGGATCACTCCTCCCAGTCGAGGCCGAGGGTTTCGGCCAGTCGGCCGAGCGCCGTCTCGGTGCGGGCGCAGGCGACGAGCTCGCAGTCGCCCTGGCCGGTGTTGTACCCGACGATCACGTCGGGACCGCCGAAGTACTCGGTGTGGGAGCCGATTTCACGCCACGGGAGGAATCCCATGGGCGTGAGGGAGGACCGCAGCCGGGCCACCACCTCGGGGTCGACCGTGCCCTCCTCGACGATCCACCCGTATGCGGCGGGCAGTCGGGTGACGGCGAGCTGGAGGAGGAACTCGGAGACCGAACGGCTCTGGAGCACCCAGGTCTCCCTGCCCTCCTCGTCCCTCCCGGAGACCAGGACCTGCGGGTCGGCGAGGTGGGCGTGGGCCGCGGGGTAGCCCCACTCGTTGCAGAACTGGTTCTCGGCCATGAACACGCACATGCGCAGGTCATCGCCCGGGCCGACGAACGGGTTGTCGTCGGACAGCCCGCCCGCGACACCGTAGCCGGTGGGGTCGGGCCGGACGGTGGGCGGCCAGATCGGGTTGGTCTCGTACGCGTCCGACCGGTCCGTGAACGAGTTGAACGGCAGGTCCCACCACTGCGCCAGCGCGGCGGGTATCGCGAGCGACGGGTCCACGTCCTGCAGATCGTCGCCGGTCGGTCCGGCCGAGGCCTCGGCCTCACGGCGGGCGACGTACGCCGTGTACTCGTCCGGGAGTTCCTCCGGCGGGCAGCTGTCGCCGGCGGGCTCGTACCCCCACTCCTCCTGGAACCGGCGCAGCAGGTCCCATCGCGCGCCGGGGTCCGTCGCTCCCGCTTCGCGCGCCTGGTCCAGCCATATGTGGAAGCGTCCGTAATCGATCGTTTCTGTCACGGGCGCCGATCCTACAATCGGGCAGGTCGCGGGCCCGGTAGCGAAGCCGACCGGCGGGTCGTCAGACGACCAGTGCGTAGATGCCGCTGGCGGTCAGCCAGAGACCGGCCAGCAGCGAGAGGGTGACGATCAGCTGCTCCTGGTGGTGTTCGAGCCAGGTCCGCAGCGCGCTCAGCCGGGCTTGGGCGGCGTCCGGGGCCCAGACGGTGTACATCTCCATGATCAGGAGGCTGAGCGTGGCGAGCACGCAGTAGCCGGTCAGGGCGAGCCAGTCGGAGAGGGAGGAGAGGTCGGCGTCGACGACCGTGGCGGCGCCGGCAGCGACCAGGGCCCACGGCTGGAGCAGCCAGGCGAGTGCGGCCGCGGTGCCGAGGGAGGCGTTGTCGATGCGGCCCGTCCAGCTCGGCGGCCGGTACGGGCGCGGCGGCTGCCGGAGCCGGTAGCCGCCGAAGAGCACCAGGCCGACGCCGATCGCCAGCTTGGCGGCGACCGCGGCGGTCGACGGCGTGGTGTGGTGGACGGGCGGCTTCCCGCCGGTCAGCAGCACCACGCAGGCGATCACCGCCACCAGGTTGGCCAGCCAGGACAGCAGGAAGGCGAGGCCCTTGCGCACACCGCGGCGCGACGCGAGCAGCAGGATGAAGGCGCTGTTGTGCAGCGGTCCGAAGGTGATGGCCGTGCCGATCACGACCAGGTCGACGACCATCGGCACAGCCGCTCCCGGAGGTCAGGGCCGCCCGGTGTCCCCGGACGGGCGTGGTGCGCGGACGTGCCCGGCGGGCAGCGGGTCCGGCGCCCGCCTTGGCGCCGCGTCCCGACTCTGCGGCCCCCGGCCCGGCGGGTCAAGCGGGCCACGCCGGGGCCCTCGAACGCCTCCGCCCCGCCCACGACGACGGGCGGCGCTGCCGGTGGTCCGTTCGGCGGAGGCGGACGTCGGGGCGCGATGGCTGCGGCTCCGCCGGTCGTCGCACGGCGCAGGTGCGTGGCGTCCTTGCTGGGAGGCGTCCCGAACTGGCGGCGGTACTCGCGGCTGAACTGCGACGGGCTGCCGTACCCGACCCGGTGGGCGACCCCGGTGACGTCACCGGGACGGGTGGCGAGCAGGAGACGGGCCTCCTGGAGCCGGATCTGCTTCTGGAACCGGATCGGGCTCATCGCGGTCACCGCCTGGAAGTTGCGGTAGAAGGCGGATTGGCTCATCCCGCACTCGCGGGCCAGGTCCTCGACGCGGAACGACTGCGCGTAGTGCCCGCGGATCCATGCCACCGCCCGGGCGACGTGGCTGAGGCTGCTGTCGGCCAGGCCGAGCTGGCGTACCGCGGCCCCCTGCTCACCGGCGATCAGCCGCCACAGGATCTCGCGCTCGACCAGGGGCGCGAGGACGTCCCGGTCGCGGGGCTCGTCGAGCAGCCGCAGCAGCCGTACCACCGCGTCGAGGAGCGGCGCGGGCGCGTCGCAGAAGGCCAGGGCGGGTACGGCGCCGCCCCCGCTGCGCGGGCCGCCGCCCGGGCCCGCGTGCAGCAGCAGCTCGGCGACGGCGGAGGGCTCCAGCACCAGGCCGAAGCCCAGGGCCGGACGCTCGGGGTCCACCCGCAGGAACTGGCCGGTGATCGGCAGGTCGACCGACGCCACCAGGTACCGGCGGCACCGCCGTGGCCCTGCACCTGGACCTCGGCGACAGCGCCGGCCTCGTACGCTTCCGCGACGAGGTGGCCCGGACGCTCCAGGAGACCTGGGGCCGTGACACCTAGCGGACTTCGAACTGATGCGGGTCCTCCTCAAGGGCCCCTACTTCCTGTCCCAGCGGCTCCTGCCGCTCATGGCCGACGGCGGCGCCGTCGTCAACGTCAGCAGCAACTCCGCCACCACCTCCGCCCCCGAGCCCGGCTACGCGGCGTACGCCGCGATGAAGGCGGGCTGAACGTGCTGACCCGCTCCATGGCCAAGGAATTCAGCGCCCGGGGAATCCGGGTCAACGCGGTGTCGCCCGGCGCCACCCGCACCCGGCTCACCGACGACGCCTTCACCCGCTTCCCCGAGGTGATCCCGCAACTCGCCGCCCGCACCGCCTTCGGCCGGGTCGGCGAACCCGACGACATCGGCGCGGTGATCGCCACCCTGGGCGGTGAGGAGAGCCGCTGGGTCACCGCCCAGAACCTGGAGGTGTCGGGCGGCTACCAGCTGTAGCGCGGGGCCTGTCCCGGTACGGGAGCGCTGCTACCGCCGGCCTTGGCCCTGGGCGTGGGCCTGGCCCCGGTCCTGGTCGTGGTCGTGGGTCCCGGCCTCGTGGGGGAGGGGCGGTGGTGGGGCGCCCGGGCGTCGGCGGTGGCGGAGCCAGAGGAAGAGGGCCAGGCAGGGCAGCACCAGGCCCAGGATCATGAGGACCAGGAACGCCGGGAAACCCCTGATGTGCGCGACGAGCCAGGGGAAGTTCTGGCCGAAGAACCCGACGACGAACGACAGCGGGAGGAAGACGGTCGCGATGATCGTGAGCCGCTCCATCGTGGCGCTCTGCCGCAGATTGATCTTGTTCTGCTCGACGGAGATCACCGCGATGTTGGCCTCCAGGACGGTGGCCAGCAGGTCGCGCTGGGCGGCCACCTCCTCGTTCACCAGCAGCAGGTGGTCGTGCACGTTGTGGAAGTACGGCAGCAGCTCGGCCGGCGCGCTGCCGGGCTTGAGCAGACGGGCGAGCACCGCGAGCAGCGGGTGCACGGCGCGGTAGAAGTCGGTGGCCTCGCGGCGCAGGAAGTAGATCCGCTCGGTCGGGGCGACCGACCCGGAGAAGACCGTGGCCTCGATCTGCTCGATGTCGCGGTCGAGTTCGGCGACGACCGGGGCGTAGCTGTCGACGACCTGGTCGAGGATGGCCCAGAGCGTCGAGGCGCTGCCGGTGCGCAGCAGCTCGGGGCGCCGTTCGAGCCGGCTGCGGGCTCCGTGCAGCTCGCTGGCGATGCCCTGGCGTACCGTGATCACGAAGCGCTCGGAGAGGAAGACGCTGATCTCCCCGGTGTCGATCTCCTCCCGCTCGTCGTCGTAGCGCGCGGTGCGGAGGATGATCAGCTCGGTGCCGTCCTCGTACTGCTCGGCCTTCGGCCGCAGGTGGAACGTGCGGGCGTCCTCGACGGCCAGCTCGTGCAGGCCGAAGCTCTCGCGCACCTTGTCCATCTCTTCGGGACCGGGTTCGAACATGCCCAGCCAGACGAAACCGCCCTGCGTGCAGCACGCGGCCGCCCGCTCCAGCGGCATCGGCCCCTCCTGCTGGCGCTGCCCGTCGCGGTAGTGGGCACAGTCAACGATCATGGCGTCCCCTTCCGTGTCGACAGCGGGGCCGGGGCCGGGGCCGGGCCGGGGCTGGTGCGGGCCGGGTGAGGTCCTGTAGGTCCTGTACCTCCAGGATCCCGCGGCCGGGCGCCGGCGGCAGAGCAGTGCCACGCGGAGGTCGGGCCCTGCACCCCGGACTCAACGCTCCGGTGCAGGAGGCGGTCGTTCGGCGAACGAGGTGCGGTAGGCGCGCGGGCTGGTGGCCAGGCGGGACGCGAAGTGCTGGCGCATGGTGACCTCGCTGCCGAAACCGGACCGGCGGGCGACCTCCGGCATGGGCAGGTCGGTGCGTTCGAGGAGCTTCTGCGCCGCCGCGATGCGGTGGTCCACGAGCCAGCGCAGCGGGGTGGTCCCCGTGGCCGCCGTGAAGTGCCGGGCGAACGAGCGCGGCGACATCCCGGCGCGGGCGGCGAGCGAGGAGACGGTGAGCGGTTCGTGGAGGTGCGTCAGGGCGAAGGCGCGCACCTCGGCCAGTGCGTCCGCGTCGCGGTGGGCGTGCGGGGTGGGGTGTTCGATGAACTGGGCCTGGCTGCCGGCCCGGAACGGCGCGGTCACCATGGACCGGGCGATGGTCGCGGCGGCCTCCGCGCCGTGCGCGGCGCGCACCAGGTGCAGGCACAGGTCGATGCCGGCGGCGGTTCCGGCGGAGGTCCACAGGTTGCCGTCCTCGACGAACAGGGCGTCCGGCTCGACCCGCACCCGGGGGTGCCGGGCCCGCAGCAGATCGGCCAGGGCCCAGTGGGTCAGTGCTCGGCGGTCGTCGAGCAGCCCGGCCTGGGCGAGCGTGAACGCACCCCCGCACAGGGCGGCGATCGTGGTGCCGCCGGCGTGGGCGCGGCGCAGCGCCGCGAGGACCGGTTCGGGCGCCGGGGTGAGGTGGTCGTCCAGGCCCGGGACCAGGATCAGCTCGGCGCGGGGCAGCCAGTCGAGGGTGCGGTCCGGGGTGAGGGCGAGCCCGCCGCGCATCGGTACCGGTTCGGGGCCCGCGGCCACCCGGCGCAGCTCGAACGCGGGCACCCCGCGGTCGGTGCGGTCGGCTCCCCAGACCTCCGTGATCACTGAGACGTCGAAGGCCCGGATGCCGGGGAAGGCGAGGAGGGCGATGCGGTGGGCGGCCGGTGCCGGTCGGGTCATGCTGGCAGTAAACCATCGATCGCTGTCTTTCCGCCTGCTGTGTGCGGGCCGGCGGGGACGGCAGGATCGTGGGCATGGAGATCACACAGAACGCGGCGCTGGTCGTGGTGGACGTGCAGAAGGGCTTCGACGAGTCGGAGTTCTGGGGGCCGCGCAACAACCCGGCCGCCGACGGGAACATCGCCTCGCTGATCACGGCCTGGCAGGACACGGGCCGGCCGGTCGTCTTCGTACGGCACGACTCGAACACGCCCGGCTCGCCGCTGCGGACCGGGCACGAGGGCAACGACTTCAAGGAGTACGTGGAAGACAGGCGCGGCAAGGGCCACGGCCCGGAGCTGCTCGTCACCAAGTCCGTGAACTCGGCGTTCTACGGCACTCCCGACCTCGACGACTGGTTCAGGGCGGCGGGCATCACCCAGGTCGTGCTGGTCGGCATCCAGACCAACATGTGCGTGGAGACCACCGCCCGCATGGGCGGCAACCTCGGCTACGACGTGCTGGTCGCCCTCGACGCCACCCACACCTTCGACCTGACGGGCCCGAAGGGCTGGCACCTGACGGCCGACGAACTGGCCCGCGCGACCGCCGTGTCGTTGCACGGCGGCGGCTTCGCCCGGGTGGTGACGACCGGCGAGCTCGTGGCCGCCGTCGCCCCCTGAGCACCCGGACCGAGGGCCACGGCGCGACAGCCACCACCCCGGCACACGGCCGGGGTGGTGCACGAGCCCGACGTCATGTCGACGGGGCGAGGACGCAGAACTCGTGGCCTTCCGGGTCGGCCATGCAGGTCCACGGGACGTCGCCCTGGCCGACGTCGAGGTCGGTGGCGCCGAGGGCCCGCAGCCGGGCCACCTCCGCTGCCCGGTCGTCACCGGGGCACGGCAGCAGGTCGAGATGGATGCGGTCCGGCGCGGTCTTCACGTCGGGGGTGCGCAGGAACTCCAGATACGGGCCCACTCCCGCGGCGGAGCGCAACACGGCGCGATCGTCGGTCACCTCGTGCAGGGTCCAGTTCGTCGCCCCGTCCCAGAACCGGGCCATGGCCCGCGGATCCGTGCAGTCGACGACCACGGCGGCGACGGGCCCGGTGTCGCGGTAGACCTCCCGGGGTTCCAGCACGCAGAACTCGTTGCCCTCGGGGTCGGCGAGGACCGTCCACGGCACTTCGCCCTGGCCCACGCCGGCCGGCGTCGCACCGAGGCCCCGCAGGCGCGCGACCAGCTCCGCCTGATGGGCCGCAGAGGTGGTGGCGAGATCGAGGTGCACGCGGTTCTTCGTCGCCGTCTTGGGTTCCGCGACGGGGATGACGTTGATGCCGAGGGTGACCGGGTCCGGCCAGACGAAGTCGCCGACGGGTCCCACGTAGAGGGTCGCGCCGGGTCTGAAGACGTTCCACCCGAGCGCCTGCGCCCAGAACCGGCCGACCGCCGAGTCATCAAGGGCCTTCATGTTCACCTGAGCCGGTCGCAGCGTCATGCCGACGATCTTATGCACCCGCTCCGTGCCGTCGACCTGCCGGCGTAACCGGAAGTGCACGGCGGCGAGCGGTGCGTGAGGGTGGACGGGGGCCGCGGCGACGCCACTTCCCAGGGCCTCACGTTCCCTCCCCTCCCGGTCAGCGGAAAGGATCCCCCATGGGAAACAGCGCCAACATGAACGTGGTCAACTACAGCCACTACGTGCTGCAGACCTTCATCACCGACGTCACGTGCATGTACGACCACGGCCAAGAAGGCTCGAACCTGTCGCTCTTCAACGGGACGAACATCGGCCCCGGCGTCACCTTCCCCAGCCCGGACGGGCAGTTCATCGAAACGAAGAACAGTGGCGACTGCTTCGGGGTGACCTCCACCTTCGACCTGGTGATCAACGACCTCAACACGGGTGAGGAGATCGGGCAGGTCAACTTCCAGGAATACGACGGATGGAGCTACGAGGACACGAACACCGCCGTCATCAAGGTCGACATCTCGGGTGATCCCACGATGATCACGGTGTCCGTCCAGCAGCCTCCCGCCGAAGACCCCACCGGCCTCTGAGACACGCCTGCGGCCTCAGCGGACGTCCGGGAGTGCCCAGTGGTGCAGCCGGTCGCCGTCGTGCGTGAGCCAGGTGCCGTCTCCCAGCGGGGTGACGTCCTCGCCCACCGGCACCGGGTAGCCCAGCCGGCCGAGCGGACGCAGCGTGCCCGCGTCCAGCAGCCAGTGCCGCGTCTGCGGCGCCCCACCCGCCGGGTGCACGCGGACCGGAACCAGCACGTGGCGCTCGTCCAGGATCTCGGCGGAGAAGACCTCGTCGTCCTCCGGATCGACGGCCAGCTCCGCCAGGTCCAGTAGCGCCACCTGCTCCCCGGAGCGGAGGTCGTGCGCCGCCAGCTCGTCGCGGTCGTCGGCGGGGAACAGGTGCTCGGCGTACCGCTGGGTCAGCACCCGCGAGCCCGGGAGGAATCCCGTCAGCGCGTGCATCCACGTGCCGCCCAGGATCCTCAGACCGTCGGCGCCGGGCTCGGCCCACCAGGTCGACCAGCTCTGCCAGGCGGTCCAGCAGGACACCACCAGGGCGCCGCCGTCCGGACGCCAGGACTGCAACGCCGTCGACGCCAGCGAACGGATCTGCTGCCGGCCGAGCACCTCGCCGGTCGCCGCGTCCAGGAGCAGCAGGTCGTCCAAGGTGTAATTGCGGCCCGGCTCCAGGTCGTACACCAGGGCCGCCTTCTTGCCGTCGGGCTCCAGCTTCGGCACGACGATGCTCACCAGCCGCCCGTCAGGGCTGACGGCCGGGGCGCCGGGCGCCCGGTCGGCGCCGTGCCACGGGTCGTGGGCGAGCTCCCAGAGCGGGCTGCCGTCGCAGCGCAGCGCCCGCACCGACGCCGGTCCGGCCACCACGAATCCGCCGTCGGGCGTGGGAACCGCCCGCTCCTGCTCGTGCGTCCGCAGGGCCGCGGACGGACTTCCGGCCTTGCCGGCGAGGAAGTCCTCGCGGTCGTGGACCTCCACCAGCCCGGACGTCCGCACCAGGAGCCGTCCGCCGGCCACCGCCTCGACCGTGCCCCGTGCCGTCGTCGTGCCCAGCGGCACCACGTCGACCCGTTCGTCCCCCGTCGTCTTCATGCCGAGCATGGTCGCAAGCGTCGCGCCCGCTCCGCCAACCGTTTCCGCGGCTGTCCTGCCCGGCGAGCGGACCGTGCGGAAAACGCCGACGGCGCACGTCGGTGCCGGGCGGGGTCAGCCGCCGCCCCTGTGGAGGAAGAGGAGGAGGTCGTGCGCTTGGGCGGGGGTCAGGTCGACCGGAACGTCCCGGGCGGTCGGTTCCCCACCGGCAATGGCGAGGAGGTAGGCCTCGGCCTGCTCGGGTGGGATGCTGTCGAGGATCTCATTGATCAGCTTCATCATCTCCTCGTCGGAGAGCGACTCCGGATCGTTGAGTTTCTTCGGCTTCTTCTCGTCCATTTCCGGCCTCACCGCGTAGTCATGTGATCGAACCCGGAAGGACGCTCCGTCCGCAGGTGCTCCGGGGCTTCGATCCAGCGACATGATCGGCCCGGGTGCGCGGGGCGGGACGACGACACTCCCGCCGCACGGGATTCCGTACGGATGACCACCCGGAAGCGCTTCCGGCGGAGCCACTTGGGCGCGAGCCTCGAAGGCCGCGGCGCCTTCGGGGTCACAGGCGGGTCGCCACGCGGACCAGGTCCGCGACCGTACGGAGCCGGCTGTGCGGTGGCCAGGCGATCACCGTCGTCACGGGCGGCGCATCGAGGACCGGCACGGCGACGAGGTCCCTGCGCAGGTCGGTACCGGCCGACTCGGGAATGACCACGGTGGTACGGCCGAGCGCGATCAGCTGGAACAGCTGCGTCAGGTTCCGCACCTCCGCGCCCGGTCCTTCCGGGTAGCTGCCGTCCGGACCGGGCCAACGGGCCGCCGGGAGCGTGGGCAGCGTGGTGACGTCGGCCATCCGGACCCGGGAGCGGCCGGCGAGCGGGTGCGACGCCGGCAGGACCGCGACCTGCCCCTCGGTGTACAGGGTTTCGGTGTCGAGCCCGTCCGTCGAGTCGAAGGGCAGGTGCAGCAGGGCCACGTCGGCCTGCCCCTCCTGCAGCAGGTGCCGGTGCCGGTGTGCCTCACAGAGCAGCAGATCGACGGTGACCGCACCGGGTTCCGCGGCGTAGGCGTCGAGCAGCCTCGTCAGCAGCTCGCCGCCGGTCCCGGCCTTGACGGCGAGGACGAGCCCGGGTCGCGCCGTCGCGGCCCGCCGGGTACGCCGTTCGGCTGCGGTCACTGCACTGAGGATCGCGCGCGCTTCGGCCAGGAGCACGGCTCCGGCCTCGGTGAGCGCGACCCGACGGCTGGTGCGCTCCAGCAGTGTGGTCCCGAGGCGCCGTTCGAGCTGGCTGATCGCGCGCGACAGGGGCGGCTGGGCGATCCCGAGGCGCTGGGCGGCCCTGCCGAAGTGCAGCTCCTCGGCGACGGCGACGAAGTACCGCAGTTCGCGTGTTTCCATGGGCCAAGGCTAAGGACGGCAGCCGCTGATCGATACCGTCCGGGTATTGCTGCACTACCGGAAGGGTGTTGGTGCCCGGCCGGTGTGCGGGCATGCTCGCGTTCATGAGCGAAAAGACGATCGCGCTGGTCACGGGCGCGAACAAGGGAATCGGTTATGAGATCGCGGCCGGGCTGGGTGCGCGGGGCTGGAGCGTCGGTGTGGGCGCCCGGGACGAGCAGCGTCGCGAGGACGCCGTGGCGAGGTTGCGCGCGGCCGGCGCCGACGCGTTCGGCGTACCGCTGGACGTGACCGACGAGGGGAGCGTGGCCGCCGCGGTCCGGCTGTTCGAGGAGCGGGCAGGACGGCTCGACGTCCTGGTCAACAACGCCGGCATCGCCGGCGGACGGCCGGAGGAACCCACGACCGTCGACCTCGCCACCGTGCGGCGGCTACTGGAGACCAACGTCATCGGCGTCATCAGGGTCACGAACGCGATGCTGCCGCTGCTGCGCCGTTCGGCGCACCCGCGGATCGTCAACCAGTCCAGCCACGTCGGCTCCCTGACACTGCAGACCACGCCCGGCGTCGACCTCGGCGGGATCAGCGGGGCCTACGCACCCACGAAGACCTACCTCAACGCCGTCACCATCCAGTACGCCGAGGAGCTGAGCGGCACCAACATCCTGATCAACAACGCCTGCCCCGGTTACGTCGCCACCGACCTCAACGGCTTCAGCGGGACGCGGACCCCCGAGCAGGGCGCGGCGATCGCCATCCGGCTCGCGACCCTGCCGGACGACGGGCCGACCGGCCGGATGTTCGACGACAGCGGGGTCGTGCCCTGGTGAGCCGACCTCCCCCGCCCGCGGCCGCTCCGGCCCGTCGGCCCGTCGACCGGTCCCTTAGGGTGACCCACCGGACGGCCCGTTCACCGGAGGGCCGAAACGGCCATGGGGACGGGGGAGTTCGTGGAGTCACTGCGGCCGGGCGACCCGGCGGAGATCGGCGGCTACCGCCTGCTGGCCCGGCTCGGCGAGGGAGGCATGGGCGAGGTGTTCCTGGCCCGTACGGTCTCCGGCCGGCCGTTGGCCCTGAAGACCGTGCACCGCGAGCTCAGCCTCCAGCCTGACTTCGCCGAACGGTTCGCCAGGGAGATACGCACCAACGACCGTGTCCGCTGCGCCTGGACGGTATCGGTGGTGGACTTCAGCCCCCCGGGTACGACACCGCAGTGGCTGGCGACGGAGTACGTCGCCGCGCCGTCGCTGGGGGACTGGGTGCGCGCGCACGGGCCGCTGACCGCACCCGCCGTGGAATGCCTGGCCCGGGAGCTGTCGGCCGCGCTGGTCGCCGTGCGGGCGGCGGGGGTGGTCCACCGCGACATCAAACCGGGGAACGTACTGCTCGGCCCGGAGCGGCCCGTCCTCATCGACTTCGGCATCGCCCGGGCGGCGCAGGACCCGCGCCGCACCCGGACGGGCGCGGTCATCGGCACGCCCGGATTCCTGGCACCGGAGCAGGCGACCGGCCATGTCGCCGGGGCGCCGGCGGACGTGTTCTCCCTCGCCGCGGTCCTGGTGTACGCCGCCACGGGGCGCACCCCGTTCCTGGCGGCGGGTGAGGAGCTGGACCTTCCTGCCCTCCTGTACCGGATCGTCCACGACGAGCCCGTGCTCGACGGCGTACCGGAGGCGATCCTGCCCCTGGTGGGGGAATGCCTGGCCAAGGACCCGGGCCTGCGTCCGACCGCCGAGGAGGTACGGGCACGGGTCGACGCCGCCGGAGGGCCGGAGTGGAGCGCGGCGGTGCCACCAGCCCTCCCGGCCGAGGTCGCCCGCAGGGAAGCCGAACTCCGGCTCCTCCTCACCACCCCCGGACCTCCCGTCACCGCCCCTGCGGGGCCCGGCCCCACTCCGGCCGCACCGCCCCTTCCGAGTGCGCCGCCGGCCGTTCCGGCCGTTCCGACCACCTCGGCCGCTTCCGGACGTCGGGGCGCGCGTGCAGGGCGCCCGCCGTCGGGGCGGTCCCTGCTGCTCGGCGCGGCGGCCGGCGCCGCCGTACTGGCCGCCGCTGCCGCCGTCCTCCCGGTGCGCTTCCCCTGGAGCGGTGACGGCGCCAGGGCCGCGTCCCCTTCGGGGAGCCCGGCCCCGTCCCCGTCGGCGGCCTCGACCTCGCCCCCGTCGGCGGCGCAGGCACTGCCCGCGTCCTGGGCGGGCACGTGGTCCGGCGTCGGCCCCGGCACCCCGGACGCGGACGGCATCCTCCGTGCGCGGACGGGGGCGTTCACCGTCACGGTCACCCTCAACCCCGGCGTTGTGGGCGAGGTGGTGGGCCGGCAGGTCAGCGAGGTCAAGGAGACCTCCAGCGGACGCGATCTGGGATGCACGGAAGCCCTCGAACTGCGGCAGGTCGGCCGGAACACCGCGGTCTTCGCCGCCGTGACCAGTCATCCCACGGACCGGGCGGCGACCTTCGACTGTCCCCGCGGCAATCTCTACGTGCTCACCCTGGCGGATCCGGACCGGCTGACCCTCGAGTCGGAGGGCGCACAGTCCGCGGGCGCCCCCGCAGCCCTGACCCGCCACCGCTGACCCGGTCGCAGCACTAGGGCGACCGCTCACCGATCGAGGAAGCGAGGGATGCGCATGACCACACAGGATCAGGTCGACATGGCACGTAGTCAGGTGTTCGGGGAGGTCGCCGAACTCTACGACGCAGCCCGTCCGGGATATGCGGACGCCCTGGTCGCGGAGGTGCTGGCGTACGCGGCACTGGGCGGACGCGCCGCGCTGGAAGTCGGTGCCGGCACCGGCAAGGCCACGGTGCTGTTCGCGGCGCTCGGCACGCCGCTGGTGTGCGTCGAGCCGGACTCCCGCATGGCGGAGGTGCTACGCCGCAACACCGCCCGCTACCCGGGGGTCCGGGTGGAGCACGGCGGCTTCGAGGAGTGGCGGTCCGGCGGTCGCCGCTTCGGCCTCCTCCTCGCCGCGACGTCCTG
This sequence comes from Streptomyces sp. NPDC029014, assembly GCF_055564695.1. Taxonomy (NCBI): domain Bacteria; kingdom Bacillati; phylum Actinomycetota; class Actinomycetes; order Kitasatosporales; family Streptomycetaceae; genus Streptomyces; species Streptomyces sp. NPDC029014. Next base: position 7,071 of record NZ_JBVHVT010000105.1, on the reverse strand, counting down.
GCACTGGGTGGACCCGGAGCGGCGTTGGGACCTGGCTCACGATGCGCTCGTGCCGGGCGGCGCGGTGGCGCTGTTCTGGAACCCCCAGGGCGTTCGGGACGCGGAACTGCACGCCGCGCTGGCCGAGGTCGACCGGCGTCACGGGATCGTCGGCGCGCCGCACGGTGAGATGGCCTCCTCGTACGGCGACGTGCCCGGCAACTGGGCCGGGCTGCCCGGCTGGCCCGAGGAGGAGTGCCGGCGCGACGGGCGCTTCACCGACCTGCGTGGGTTCCGGTTCAGGCAGGAGCGGCACTACGACACCGGCCGCTACCTGGGATACCTGGCCTCGCTCTCGCGCTATCGCGTCCTGCCCCCCGACCGGCGTGAGCAGGTCCTCGCCGAGACGGGCCGGGTCCTGGAGGCCCACGGCGGGGGCATCGACATGGAGCACTTCAGCGACCTCTTCCTCGCCCGGGTGCGGTGAGCCGGACCGGTCACGGCGCCCGGGCCGTCAGCTCCGGCAGGTCACCGAGAAGGGAATCCGGTTGGAGGCGGTGCGGACGGGGTCGCGGATCTCCACGCCGATCCTGCTGTCCAGCGTCCCGGATTTCGAGTACGTCGTCAGGCGCACCGTGTCCTGTCCCGTGGCAGCTGCGGTTCCCCCGAGCGTCATGACGCGCCAGTGCGGATCGACCACCGAGCCGTCCTCGGACACCCAGCGGTAGGAGATCCGGGCGGGCTGCGAGGCGGTGAAAGTCGCCGTGAAGGTGGGTGCCCGGTCGGCCGGCGGTGCGCAGGCGCCCGTATAGGCCGTGTTCGAGCCCGAGACCGCCACCCGTACGGCCGACGCCTCGGGCGAACTCGCCCCGACGGGGACCTGGCCCGCGCTCGCGCCGGCACCTTGCTCGCCTTGGACGAGTACGTAGCCCAGGGCGGACCCGACCAGAAGGACGGCGGCCCCGCCGGCCACCATCGCGGCCCGCCCCCGTCGCTTGCGCCGGGGGGCGCCGGGTGACGTGACGGGGGAGGCCGCGGGGGATGCGGCGGGCGTGGCGACGGGCGCTCCTGAAGTGGTGGCTTCGAGGGGCGGGACCGTCGGCGCATCGACGGTCTCCGGCTCCGGCCCCGGCTCCGATTCCGGTGCTGTCCCCGGCTGCGGATCCCGCTCCGCCGCGGAATCCGCGGACCACGCGGCGCCGCCGCCCCGCACGATCGTCCGCAAGGCCTCGGCAACGTACCGGGCCGGGGTCCGCTCGGCCGGCTCCTTGCGGAGCAGCCCTGCGATGACGGGGGCGAGGGGACCGGCACGCCGCGGGGACGGAGGATCCGATTCGACGACGGAGCGCAGTGTGCTCAGCGCCGTGTCCTGCCGGAACGGGGAAATGCCCTCGACGGTCGCGTACAGCAGCACGCCCAGGGACCACAGGTCCGACTCGGGGCCCGAGGTCCCGCCCAACGCCCGCTCCGGGGGCAGGTACTCGGGGGACCCGATGACTTCGCCGGCCATGGTCAGGGCCGTACTGCCCTCGACCATGGCGATGCCGAAGTCGCTGAGCACCACCCGCCCGTCGTCGGAGATCAGCACGTTGGCGGGCTTCACGTCCCGGTGTTCGACCCCGACGGCGTGGGCGGCCCGGAGCGCCGTCAGTACCTCGGCGCCGATGTGCGCGGCGTGCTGCGGGGCGAGGGACCCCTCGGTCCTGAGCACATCGGCCAGCGACCGTCCGCGGATCAGCTCCATCACGATCCAGGGCCGGTCGCCGTCCATGACCACGTCGTGGATCGTCACGACGTTCCGGTCGGCGATCCGGGCCGCCGCCCATGCCTCCCGCTCCAGCCGGCTGTACAGCCGCGTGATGTCGCCCGTGCGCAGACCGGCCGGGGCGCGCACCTCCTTGACGGCGACGTCCCGTTGCAGCATCTCGTCGCGGGCGCACCACACGGTTCCCATACCGCCCTCGCCGAGGCGGGACAGCAGACGGTAGCGGCCTGCGACCAGCCGCCCACCGGCCGGTTGCTCCGGCGCGGTCTCCTCGTCGTACATCAGGGCGCTTCTCCGTTCGTCTTCCTTCGGGCTTGCCGCCACGCACCACACGTGCGGTCAGGCCCTCCGGTTCGACGCGGTGGCGAGAAATTTCGAGAAATTTTCGAAACAAGACAGAACGGAGGTGAACCGAACCGGCCACGGCGGACGTATATGTCCGGTACGGGTCGTGTGAATCCGGCCGCATCGGTCACGGGGGAGCGGCCCGTCCACGGGGATGTTCCCTTCACAAGGAGTGTGCTGTGCCATCGGTCATCGTAGGTCGCACGGGTCCCTTCGCGGGGCAGAGCATGGTTCTGGGCAGTGCCCCCCTCACGTTCGGCGGGTGGCCGTCACCCTGTACGACGGCCGGTGGATGAGGCAGGGCTCCGCCGTCGTCTGGAAGGGCGAGGAGCAGGGCAACGTCCGCCGCCAGCAGGTCGTGACGATCCAGAGCCGGCAGTACCTCGCGTGGACGAGGACGACCTGTCCGCGATCACCTCGTTCCGGCTGGACATGGTGCAGCGTCCGCGGTTCACGGCCCAGCTGAGCCGCCCGACCGCGACGAGCCCGGGCACGTACGGCTTCCTGCTCGGCGACGCGGCCAACGCCATCCACTTCTGGCCGGGCCGCGGCCTCAACAGCGGCTTCGCCTCCGCCACTTCCCTCGCCCGCTCACTCGGCCGTGCCTGGCGGGGGAAGCCGCTGCGCGACGCCGACTTCATCCGGCACGAGGCGGCGATGTCCATGCTGCAGTACCGGCACAAGAGCCGCGCCTGGAACGCCATGGTGACGACCGACGAGCAGGGCGTCACCCGCGCCATCAAGGACATCATCGCCCACAGCGCGCAGACCGGGGGCGGCACCGACCCGGGCGCCCGGGCCGCCCCGGGCGCCCGCCCGTCCGACGCCGACGAACTGCTGGACCGCATGATCACCATCCGCGAGCGGCTCGCGCCCCGGCTGCCCGGCATGCCGAGGGACGACGAACTGCGCGCCCACCTCGCCACGATCGCCCCCGCCACCCTCCGCACCCTCCGGGAGAGCGGCGCCTGGGACACCCTGATCGCCGGTGGCGAGGAGGCCGACATCGACCTCTTCTACCAGGCGGACTCCCCGGTCTACGTCCCGCGTCCCGTGGACCCGCGCAGCGCCCTGGTGAACGCCGGGTTCCCGAACCCGTACGCCGCACCCGTCCCGTGCGGATGGGGATCGGGGTCGGCGGCGGTCTGACCGGAGCCGCCGCGCCCGCCTACCGGGACCCGGGCGGGCAGAACTCGGCGGTGAGCAGGCCGTCGAAGACGCCGAGGCCGCTCCAGTCGCCGTTGACCTGGCTGGTGAGCAGGTGCTTGCCGTCGCGGGATCCCATGGTGTATGTCCATGAGCCGTACGTGGCGCCCGCGTTGCCCCAGACCGTGGCGCCGCACGGCAGCGTCTGGGAGAACACGCCCAGGCCGTAGCGCGTGCCGGGGATCCACGGCACGGGGCCTCGGGTCTCGACGGTGGTGAACATCTCCCGCTGCTGCTCGGCGGGCAGCAGGTGTCCGCCGAGCAGCGCGCCGAAGAAACGCTGCAGGTCGCCGGTGGTCGACACGATGCCGCCGGCGGCCCAGGCGAAGGACTGGTTCATCTCGGTCGCATCGTGGATCGCAGGCTGCTCGTCGGAGGAGAAGAGGGTGGAGTAGTGGCGGGGGTGCGGCCCGCGGAGCGTCGGCTCGGTGCCCGGCAGGTAGGTCCGGTGCAGCTTCAGCGGCCGGAGGACCAGGCGGTCGAGCTCCGCGCCGAAGTCCCGGCCCGTGGCCTTTTCGACGATCATCGCAGCCAGGACGTAGTTGGTGTTGGAGTAGAGGAAGGCCTCGCCGGGGGCGAAGAGCGGCGGATGGGCCAGGCCGATCCTGACCAACTGCTCGGGGGTGTAGGTGGCATAACGGTTGCGGAACCACTCCGCGCCGACCCCCTTCTTGAAGAACTCCGCGTCGTTGCCGTAGTTGAAGACACCGCTGGTGTGGTTGAGCAGTTGTCGAAGGGTGATCTCGCGGCCGTCGTAGCCGCTGCCCGCGACCAGGCCGGGGAGCCACTGTTCCACCGTGTCGTCCAGGCCCAGCGTGCCCTCGGCCACCAGCCGCAGGACCACGGCGGCGGTGAACGCCTTGGTGGCGCTCCCGATCCGGAACTGTTCTGACTGCCGGCGCTTCTGCCCGGTCGCGGTGTCGGATGCGCCCGCAGAGCCGAACCACCTGCCGGGCCCGTCGCTGACCTCGGCGACGATGCCCGGGGCACCGCCCTTGACCACGGCGTCGTCCAGGGCCCGCTGCACCGCGGCACGGTCGGGACGGGACGGAGCGGCCGCCGCAGGCGCGGCCAGGGCGCCGCAGGCCAGCGTCACTGCGGCGAGGAGGGGCCCGGCCTTGGCGGAGAAGGAGCTGTTCATGTCGTTACGTCCCTTCAGAGGGTCGGCGCGCGGGGTGGTGCAGAAAGCTCCGCTCGTTCGCGGATGGCTGAACGCTAAGTTGCATTCACTGATTCGTCAATGAACCTGCCGTCGTTAATCCAAAACTGGCAGGTCAAGCCTGGCTTGCTCTTGCAATGACATTGAAGGTGAAGGCAAGGAGCTGATGGATGTCTTGCAATGGCAAGGTTCCGAACGCAATACTGCTCCCGCCGGCAAGCCGTGACGCGGACGAGGAGGCGAAGTCGATGCCCGGAGGCAGGTTGACCCACCAGGACCGGTGCGTCATCGCGGAGGGGCTGTCCGAAGGGGTCAGCTACACGGAGATCGCAGGCCGCCTGGACCGACCCATCTCCACCGTCACCCGAGAGGTGGCCCGCAACGGCGGCCCCGACGCTTACCGGGCCGACGCGGCGCAGCAGGCGACCCGGAGGCGGGCGCGCCGCCGTGGACCCGCCGCGCCCCCGGACCCTTCTCCGTCGACCGCCGTCACTGCCGCCGCCCACGGGCGCGATCCCGCGGCCGTTCAGCAGGTGGAGGAGCAGTTCACCACGATGATGGTCGGCACCGGTCTACCGCGGATGACGGCCCGCGTGCTGACCTGCCTTTACGTCACCGACGACGGCAGTCTGACCGCCGCAGAGCTAGCCCAGCGCCTTCGGGTCAGTCCCGCCTCCGTGTCCAAGGCTGTGGCGGAACTCGAACAGCAGGAACTCATCAGGCGTGAACGCGACCCCCGCCGCAGGCGCGACCGGTACGTCATCGATGCCGACGCCTGGTTCCGCGGCTGGATGGCCAGCGCCCGCCAGAACACCATGCTGGCGGATTTCACCCGGCAGGCCGCCCGGATCCTCGGCGCGACCACGCCCGCCGGAACGCGCCTGCAGGACATCGGTGACTTCTTCGAGCACGTCGGCCGGGCCATGATCCAGGCGGCCGACGAATGGCAGCAGGCCTACACGCGCCATCGCGCCAACCGGTGATCAAGGACGCGATGTCAAGGTCGAGGACCACAAGGACCTGGGCGTTCTCTGCGTGACGCTCTGTCATGACCGGTCGACGGGCCCGTGGATACGATCCCGGTGACTCGCCCCAGACGGAAACGGACCCCTTGTGAGCCTTCGCCAGATCGAGCCCAAGCAGCGCGGGTTCCTCATCGTCAACTCCCACCCCGAAGGCGCTGCACGCACCGTCCGCCGCATGTGGGACGCCATCCCGGCCCGCACCGACGGACGCCGCCCGGTGGCGCTGATCCTCGGGCACTCGGCCGGCTACGGTCTCGCCACGCTCCTGACCGGTCTGCGCCAGCACGGAATCCGCGGCATCGGCGTCGCCTTCGAAGCACCCGACACCGGACGGCGCACCGCGACCGCCGGCTGGTACCGCACCGCAGCCGCCGCCCGGCTCGCAGCGGACGGCGGGCACGACATCCGGTTCGTGAACGCCGACGCCTTCTCCACCGATGCGAAGACCGAGATCGCCGACCTGCTGGAGGAGCACTACGGACCGGTCGACTACCTCGTCTACAGCCTCGCCGCACCCCGCCGCACGGACCCGGCGACCGGCACCGTCCACCACTCCGTGATCAAACCGCTCGGCGCGGCCTACGAGGCACCCGCCCTGGACTTCTCCGGCACCGACCCGCAGGTCTCCCGGTCCCGGATCGAGCCCGGCACCGCCGAGGAGACCCGGGCGACGGTCGCGGTGATGGGCGGCGACGACTGGCAGCTCTGGGTCCGTGCCCTGGCCGACCGCGGGCTCCTCGCCGAGCGGTTCACGACCGTGGCCCTGACCTACGTCGGATCGGAGGTGACCGCGCCGGTGTACCGGCAGGGCACCATCGGCGCCGCCAAGGAGCACCTGGAGCGGACCGCCCGCGACCTGAGCGGCTCCGCCCCCTTGAAGGAGAAGGAGGGCCGCGCCTTCACGGTCGTGGCCGGTGCCGCGGTCACCCAGGCTTCCAGCGCCATCCCCTCCATCGCCCTGTACACCGCCTTCCTGCGCACCGTCCTCGGTGAGGACGGCTTCCGCACCGCCGCCGAGCAGGCCGCGGACCTGTGGGACCAGTTGGAAGGGCGCGCCCCGCTCGTCCTGGACGGGGCGGGCCGCATCCGGCTCGACGGCTGGGAGCTCGACGACCACGTCCAGGACCGTGTCCGCACGCTCTGGGCCGACCCCGAGCGAGGCCTCGCAGCGGCCCGACCCGGGGCCGACTGGTTCATGGGCCAGGTCCGGGAACTGTACGGCTGGGGCGTCGACGGCACGGCCTATGACCAGCCCGTCGAGGCCGACGTGCCGTGGCCGGGACGGTAGCCCGAGGGCGGGGACGGCGGCCCGTCGGCTCCTCGAACAGGTACGAGCCGTAACGATCGGTGAGATTCGGGTGCTCTCGGGGTGACTCGCCCCATAGGGCCCACATCACATACGAACCGGGCTAGTAGCCTCCCCAGTCCCCGGCATCGCCCTGCGGGTACGGGCTGCACGGACCCCTCCGCAGGGGCCCGGCGGCCGCCTGGCACCCGTCTGCGAGGGTGCGTAGTAAGAGGGGGCGTTGTCAGGGGGTGGGGGCGTCGGTAGAACTGGATGCGTCGCAGGGCGGTCCGGGTAGTCACCGGCC
>NZ_JBVHVT010000104.1:0-27557 GCF_055564695.1 Streptomyces sp. NPDC029014 | reverse complement strand
TTGAGGGGAGGGGGAGGGGCAGCCTTTTTCCAGGTGGGGGGACGAGACCCCCCCCCCCCCCCCCCCCCCCCCCCCCTTCCCCCCCCCCCCCCCGCCCGTCTGTTCCCCCCCCCCCCCCCCCCCCCCCCCCCCCCCCGCGTCCGCGCGTGGGGCGGCCGTCCTCCGGAGGTGGGGTCAGGCGACCAGGCCGGCGAGCCTGCGCAGCGATTCGTTCAGGGCGGCGGTGGCGGAGTCCTTGAGCTTGCCCGCCATCAGGGAGACGGCCGCGCCGGTGAACTCCCCGTCGATCCGGACGACGGTGGCCCCGCCGTCGGGGACCAGGGTGTAGCGGGTGAGGACGGCGACCCCCATCGGGCCCTTGCCGGTGATGGCGAAGACGCGCTCCTCCTCCAGCTCCGAGACGGTCCAGACGACCTCGGCCGGGAAGCCCATCATCTTCATGTTCTCCGCGAAGGTCGCGCCGACCGCGAGGGTCTCGGGCCCGCCCTTCGGGAAGTCGGTGTGCGTCATGCTCCACCGGCCGTACGCCGGCCAGTCCGTCAGCTGGGCCCAGAGCCGTGCGGGGGACGCCTCGATGCGCGATTCCGCCGTCACTTCTGCCATGCGGCCACCCCTCTCGTCGGGTACGTGCGGCGGAACGTAGCCCCGGCGGGCGGAACATTCAATACTGACGACTCGTCAGATTACAGTCGCTGGTCACGGCGGGTATCAGCTGTGTCTCAACAGGTGTCACGCTCGTGACGCTCATGACATGCCCTGCCATGATGGCCGGATGCAAGCGACTGGGAGGAACGCCGGACTCGGCCTCGCGCTGGTTTCCGCTTTCGCGTTCGGCGGTTCGGGAGTGGCGGCCAAGCCGCTGATCGAAGCGGGGCTGGACCCGCTGCACATGGTCTGGCTCAGGGTGGGCGGGGCGGCGCTGGTGCTGTCCCCGCTGGCCTGGCGGCACCGGGCCCTGGTGCGCCGCAAACCGCTGCTGCTCGCCGGCTTCGGCATCGTCGCCGTCGCGGGCGTGCAGGCCTTCTACTTCGCCTCCCTGTCCAGGATCCCCGTCGGTGTGGCGCTGCTCCTGGAGTACCTCGGGCCCGCACTGCTGCTCGGCTGGATCCGCTTCGTGCAGCGCAAGCCGGTGACCCGGGCGGCCGCGGCCGGCGCCGCGGTGGCCGTCGTCGGACTGGCGTCCGTCGTCGAGGTGTGGGCCGGGCTGAAGCTGGACGCGCTGGGCGTGCTGCTCGGCCTCTGCGCCGCCTGCTGCCAGGCCTTCTACTTCGTCTTCGCCGACCAGGGGGCCGACGGCGACGACGCTCCCGACCCGATCGGCGTGATCGCGTACGGCATGCTCGTCGGCGCGCTCGTGATGACGGCGATCGCCCGCCCCTGGGAGATCGACTGGCAGGTGCTGGGCGGCGAGGCCCTGATGGGGGACACGCCGGTGCCCGCACCGCTGCTGCTCGCCTGGGTCGTGCTGATCGCGACCGTGTTCGCGTACCTCACCGGTGTCGTGTCCGTGCGCCGCCTCTCGCCGCAGGTGGCCGCCGTCGTGGCCTTTCTGGAGGCCGTCGTCGCCACCGTCTTCGCCTGGATCCTGCTCGGTGAGCACCTGTCGACGCCGCAGGTCATCGGTGGCGCTCTGGTGCTGGGCGGCGCGTTCATCGCCCAGACCGCCCGGCCGGCGCCGACGCCGACGCCGGCATCGGCAGAGGAACGGGCGGAGGAAGCGGAAGAGTTCGTACCGGTCCCGGTGGACCGGGAAGCGGCCAGCGCATAGGGTGGCGGGCATGCATTCGACCGTGCTTCCGCCTCCCGCCGCCTAGCGCGGGCGGCCCACGCCATGTGAACCAGGACCCGGCCCGGGAGGCCCCCGGGAGGTCCGTGCTGCCCGCGAAGCGATGAGCCGTCCCTTTCATCCTTCATGCATGCGCGGAGAACCACGTGTCGTACCACTCGCCCGCTTCCGGGCGCAGTCTGCTGTTCCTCGTCATCGCCGGCGCCGCCTGGGGCACCGCAGGCGCTGCCGCTTCCCTGCTCTACCTGGCCAGTGACCTCGGTCCGCTCGCCCTGACCTTCTGGCGCTGCGCGGGCGGCCTCGCGGTGCTGCTCGGCGTGCTCGCCGTACGCAGCCGGGTGCGCCGGGCCCGGCCGCGCGGCGCGGCGGTCGTGCCCCGCCCCTCCGTTCGCTCGCTCGTCGGGACGGGGCTGCTGTTCACGCTCTTCCAGGCCGCCTACTTCGCCGCCGTGCAGGAGACCGGCCTCGCCGTCGGCACCGTGGTCACCCTCGGCGCCGGGCCCGTGCTGATCGCCGTCGGGGCCTGGTACCGGATGGGCGAGCGCCTCGGCGCAGGCGGGGTGGCCGCCGTCGCCGGAGCGCTCGCCGGGCTCGTCGTGCTCGTCCTCGGCGGCGGATCCGGGGAGGTCCGGCCGGTCGGCGTCGGCTGGGCCCTGGCCTCGGCCGCCGGGTACGCCGGCATGACCCTGCGGGCCCGCTCCCTCGGGCGGCGCGGGGCGGCGGGCGATCCGCTCGTCACCACCGCCTGGTCGGCCGGGGTGGGTGCGGTGTGCCTGCTGCCGCTCGCCGCCGTGGAGGGGCTGCTGCCGCACACCGCGGAGCCGGCGCGGGTGCTGTGGCTGCTGGTGTACGTCGCCACCGTGCCGACGGCGCTCGCGTACGCCCTGTACTTCACCGGGGCGGCGGCGGTCCGGGCCGCGACCGTGTCGGTGATCATGCTGATCGAGCCGGTCAGCGCTGCGGTGATCGCCGTGTTCGTGCTCGGGGAGCGGCTGACCGGTGCGGTGGTGCTGGGCACCGTACTGCTGCTCGGTGCGGTGGGTGGGCTGATCGCCGCCGAGGCGCGGCGGCCGGCCGGCGGAAAGCCGGCCGGTGGCGAGCCCGTCAGCGGCGGGCCCACCAGGGGTGAGCGGCCCGCCGCCGCCCCGGCTCAGAGCGCCGCGAGGTAGTCCGGAGCGGCGGTTCCGGGGGCCAGGTCCGCGGCCGGGACGGGGGTCCCGTGCGCGGGTGCGACGGGGACCACGCCCGACCAGTAGGGCAGGTCCAGGTCCTCGGGGTCGTCGTTCGGGCCCCCGGTCCGCACCTTGGCGGACACCTCGGCCAGGTCCAGGCGGATCACGGCGGTCGCGGCGAGCTCCCGGGCGTTCGCGGGCCGGCAGTCGGCCGAACGGCCGGGCACGACCTGGTCGACCAGTGCGTCCAGGGCGGTGCGGCGCTCGTCCTCGTCGGTCACCTGGTGGGCGGTGCCGTGCACGATCACGGAGCGGTAGTTGAGCGAGTGGTGGAACGCCGACCGCGCCAGTACCAGGCCGTCCACGTGCGTCACGGTCAGGCAGACCGGCAGCCCCGGGTCGGCCTGACCCGCGGCCAGCAGCGGGCGCGAGCCGGTGGAGCCGTGGACGTACAGGGTCTCGCCGACCCGGGCGTACAGCGTCGGCAGGACCACCGGGGCGCCGTCGCGGACGAAGCCGAGGTGGCAGACGTAGGCCTGGTCGAGTATCGCGTGGACGGTGGCCCGGTCGTAGCGCGCCCGCTCGCGGGAGCGACTCGGCACCGTGCGGTCAGTGGGCTCGTACGCGCCGGCCGGCCCGGCGGTTCTCACTGTCGGCCCGGTGGTCCCTGCGGTCTCGGTCGTGGCGGTCATGGCGCAACTCCATTGCACTAGTGCATAATCGACTTTGTGCTAGGAGAGTATCGGATCGTAGGGCGCCGCGCATCGGAGATCGCGGCGAGCGTGGAGTCGGGTGTGGGGTCGGGTGCGCTCGCGCCCGGCACGCTGCTGCCGCCGATGCGGGAGCTCGCCGCCGAGCTGGGGGTGAACCCGAACACCGTGGCCGCCGCCTACCGCGCCCTGCGCGACCGCGGGGTCATCGAGACCGACGGACGGCGCGGCAGCCGGGTGCGCGGCAGGCCCGCCACCGCTCCGCGGGACCAACTGCGGCCCGTCATGCCGGGAACGCGGGACGTGGCGTCCGGCAACCCGGACGTGCGGCTGCTGCCGCCGCTCGACGCCGCGCTGGCCGCGGCCGCGGCGCGGCACGCCCAGGCGCCGACCCTGTACGGGCACGACCCGGTCGCGCCGGAACTGGAGCGGCCGGCCCGCGCCGGGTTCGACGCGGACGGGGTGCCGCCCGGGCCGCTGGCCGTGACCTCGGGCGCGCTGGACGCGATCGAGCGCGTGCTGACCGCGCACCTGCGGCCCGGGGACGCCGTCGCCCTGGAGGACCCGGGCTGGGGGAGCGTGCTGGACCTGGTGGCGGCGCTGGGCCTGCGGGTGGAACCGGTGGCCGTGGACGACGAGGGGCCGTCTGCAGAGGGCGTCGAGCAGGCGCTGCAGCGCGGGGCCCGGGCGGTGGTGGTGACGTCCCGGGCGCAGAACCCGACCGGTGCGGCCGTGAGCGCGCGGCGGGCGGCGGAGCTGCGGGCGGCGCTGGCGGCCCGCCCCGAGGTGCTGGTGATCGACGACGACCACGGGCACGGCATCGTCGACGTTCCGCTGCACCCGCTCGGCGGCGTGACCCGGCACTGGGCGCTGGTGCGGTCCACGGCGAAGGCGTACGGGCCGGACCTCCGCCTGGCGGTGCTGACCGGCGACGAGGTGACCCTGGACCGGGTGCGCGGCCGCCAGCGGCTCGGGCCGGGATGGGTGAGCCGGCTGCTCCAGTACGCGGTGGCGGACCTGTGGTCCTCGGGGCTGGTGGATCCGGCGGCGGTGGCGCGCTCGTACGCGGAGCGGCGGGACGTCCTGGTCGCGGCACTGGCGGAGCACGGGGTACGGGCGTACGGGCGCAGCGGCATGAACGTGTGGGTGCCCGTCGCCGACGAGACGGGGGTGGTGACGCGGATGCTGGTGGCCGGCTGGGCGGTGGCACCCGGCAGTCGGTTCCGGGTGCAGTCGGGGCCTGGCGTACGGGTGACGGTGTCCGGGCTGGACGCCGCCGAGGTCGTCCCCCTCGCCGAGGTCCTCGCGGCGGCGGTGCGCCCCGCCCCGTCCGGCCGCTTCGACTGACCGGCCGGGCCCGGCGGGCCCGCCGGGGGTGGTCCCGGGTCAGGCCGGCCCGGACCGGGCGGGTCCGGGCAGGTCCCGGGCCGGGGGCTCAGCGGCGGCGGGTCTGGGTGAGGGCGGCGCCGGCCAGGACGATCGCCGCGCCCACCGGCGTGTTCCAGTGGAGCTGCTCGCCCAGCAGCATGACGCCGGCCGCGGTGGCGATGACCGGGATGAAGTAGGTGACCATCTGGGCCGTGGTCGGGCCGACCTCCGCCACCAGGCCGTACTGCATCTGCAGGGCCATGCCCGTGCCGAGCGCGCCCAGGGCGACCACGGCCAGCGTCGGCCACAGCGGCAGCCCCGTCGGCGCGGTCGTGAACAGGGAGCTGACCAGCAGCAGCTGGAGCGTGGAGACGAGCAGCTGCCCGCCCGTCAGGGCCACGGGGGAGCCCGGCACCGAGGCCAGGGTGCGGCGGACGTAGATCCAGCCGATGGGGTAGCAGAGCGAGGCCAGCAGGGCCAGTGCGGTGCCCTCGGCGTCGACGCCGGAGAAGCCCTGCCATGCCCCGAGGACCGTCAGCACCCCGAGGAAGCCCAGGCCGAGCCCGGCGACCCGGCGCCGGGTCGGGCGGTCCTCGGACAGCGCGACCAGCGACAGCACCATCCCCCACAGCGGGGAGGTGGCGTTGCAGATGCCGGCCAGGCCGGACGGGATCGTCAGCTCCGCGTACGAGAAGAGCGAGAACGGCAGCGTGTTGAGCAGCAGCGCCGCCACGGTGAGGTGGGCCCAGGTGCGCCGGCCGCGGGGCAGCGGTTCGCGCCGGACCAGGAGCACCGCCAGCAGGGCCAGCGCCCCGAAGAACACCCGGCCCAGGGCGACGTGGAACGGGGCGTACCCCTGAGTGCCCACCTTGATCAGGAGGAAGCTGAAGCCCCAGATCACCGACAGGAGCGCGAACCGCAGGCGCCAGTCCAGGAGGGCTGACCGGACGGACCGGACGGACCGGACGGACCCGGGCCGCGCGGGCGGGGAGGCGGGGGCGGCGGCCGGCGACGGCGTGGGTCGGGGTGTGGCGGGTGCGCTCATGGGGATTACTCTGCTCCGCTCAACTACGTAGGACAAGCGAGATTATTTTGGGGCGACGGCGTAGCATCGCTTACATGTTGAACCTGGAGCGCCTGCGCACCCTGGACGCCCTCGCCCGCCACGGCTCCGTGAGCGGTGCGGCCGACGGACTGCACGTCACCACCTCCGCGGTGTCCCAGCAGATGGCCAAGCTGGAGCGCGAGATCGGCCAGCCGCTGCTGGCCAAGAACGGGCGCGGGGTCCGCCTCACGGACGCCGGGCGGCTCCTCGCCGACCACGCGGCCCGGATCCTCTCCCAGGTGGAGGTGGCCCAGGCCGACGTCGAGGCGCAGCGCGGCCGGGCCGTCGGCGAACTGCGGATCGGGGCGTTCCCCACGGCGATGCGCGGCCTGCTGCCCGGGACGCTGACCGCGCTGGCCGCCGCCCACCCCGGCCTGCGGTCCCTGGTGCGCGAGCAGGAGCCGGAGGAGAGCATGGCCGCGGTCGTGCGCGGCGACCTCGACCTGGCCCTGGCCATCGACTGGCACAACAAGCGGATGGCGGTGCCGGCCGAACTCGCCCGCGCCCACCTCCTGGACGACGCCTGCGACATCGCGGTGCCCGTCGGCCACCCGCTGGCCGACCGGTCGCGCATCTCCCTCGGCGAGTTCGCCGCCGACGAGTGGATCTCCTGGAACGAGGGCCAGTTCTGCCACGAGTGGCTCGTCTACACCCTGCGCGGTCTCGGGGTGGAGCCGCGCATCCGGCACATCGCCGAGGAGCACCACACCCAGCTGGCCTTCGTCGAGGCCGGGCTCGGGGTGTGCGTGACCCCGCGGCTCGGGCGCGGTCCGGTGCCCCCGGGCGTGCGCCTGCTCCCGGTGGCCGAGGCCGTCCGCCGGCACGTCTACGTGGTCTGGCGGGCCGACGCCGACCGGCGGCCCTCGATCCGGGCCGCGGTCGACGCCCTCGTCGAGGCCGCTGCGGGGCTCTGAGGCGGCGTACGGGCTCCGCGCGCGGCCCCTACAGCTTGCGGAAGTCCCAGGAGACCACCGCGTCCGGGGCGAGGCGGATCCAGGCGTGCCGCCCGTCGTGCGGCATCTCCGCGATCCCGAAGTTCTTGGCCGGGAAGATCCGCTCCACCTCCGCCAGCTCCGGGCACGGTCCGCCCGTACGCGGAGCCTCGCCGACGAAGACGGCGCGGCCCGACAGCTCGACCCCGCGCAGCTCCCCGTACGCCTCGCCCGCGTCCACGACCACCGAGATCCGCGGGTCCCGGCGCAGGTCGGACCAGCGGCGGCTGCGCGTGAGCGAGTACAGCCACAGCGCGGTGCCGTCCCAGGCGAACCACAGGGCGCCCACGTGCGGGCGACCGTCCGGCGAGACGGTCGCCACCCGGCAGGTGCGCTGCTCGCGCAGGAAGGCGTCCACCTCCTCGTCCGTCATCATGATCCGGCGGCCCCGCCGCTGGGTCGCGCGTGCGCCGTCCGTCCGCTCCATGCCTTCCATCCGTACCACACCCACCCCTTCACATCTGACTGTGTGTCAGGAATCATGCGGGCTCGTCGGCCGCCACGCCAGGGGGAGCCATGACCCGACCCGATCCCGCCGGGGGAGCCGGTCCCGCCGGGGGAGCCGGTCCCGCCACCGGTGCCGGTCCCGGTACCGCAACCACCGCGCTGCTCACCGTCGAGTGTCAGAACGGCGTCGTCGGCGAGGAGAGCGCCCTGCCCGAACTGGCCGAGGAGGCCCGGGACTCGGGGATGCTGGAGCGGGTTGCCGCGCTGGTGGACGCCGCGCACGCGGCGGGCGTACAGGTGCTGCACGCCGTCGCCGAACGGCGCCCGGACGGCCGCGGGGCCAGTGCCAACGCCCGGCTGTTCCGGGCCGCGGGCCGGCTCCCGGTGCGCCAGCTGTCCGGGAGCCGGGCGGTCCGGATCGCGCCGCCCATCCGGGTCGCCGAGGAGGACCTGGTGGTACGCCGCCTGCACGGCCTCTCGCCGCTGGCCGGGACCGACGTGGACGCCCTGCTGCGCAACCTCGGCGTCCGCACCCTCGTCGTCGCCGGCGTCTCCTCCAACATCGCGATCCCGAACACCGTCTTCGACGCCGTCAACCTCGGCTACCGGGTCGTGGTCCCCGTCGACGCCATCGCCGGAGTGCCCGCCGCCTACACCGCGGAGGTGGTCCGCAACTCGCTCTCCCTGGTCGCCGAGCTGACCACCGCCGCCGCGCTGACAAATGCGTGGGCCCCACCGCGTTGACCGCCGTAACCTGGGCGGATGCTGTCCGAAGTGATCGCGACCCGCTACGTCACGCCCCTGCGTGAGGGCGGCTCGCTTCCCGGGATCGTCGAGGCCGACGACCTCGGGACCTACGTCATGAAGTTCACCGGAGCCGGCCAGGGCCGCAAGACCCTGGTCGCCGAGGTCATCTGCGGCCGTCTGGCCCAGCGGCTGGGCCTGCGGGTGCCGCGCCTGGTGCAGATGCAGCTCGATCCCGTCATCGGGCTCGGCGAGCCCGACCAGGAGGTGCAGGAGCTGCTGAAGGCCAGCGGCGGCCTCAACCTCGGGATGGACTACCTGCCCGGCTCCCTCGGCTTCGACCCGCTCGCCTACCAGGTCGACCCGGTCGAGGCCGGCCGCGTGGTCTGGTTCGACGCCCTCGTCAACAACGTCGACCGGTCCTGGCGCAACCCGAACATGCTGGTCTGGCACGGCGACCTGTGGCTCATCGACCACGGCGCCACCATGATCTGGCACCACAACTGGCCCACCGCGCAGAGCGCCGCGGCCAAGCCCTACAACGCCTCCGACCACGCCCTGGCCCCCGCCGGCCCCGACTTCGTGGCGGCCGCCGCCGAGCTCGCGCCCCTGGTCACCGAGGAGCTGCTGACCGAGGTGGCCGCCGACGTACCCGACGAGTGGCTGGTCGACGAGCCCGGCTTCGACTCGCCCGACGCGGTGCGACGCGCCTACGTGGCGGCCCTGCTGCCGCGCGCGGCCGTGATCCACGAGAGGATCTCCATGGAGCCGCAGGTGAAGGCCCCGCAGAAGCCGCCGGGCTGGCTGACCGATCACCTCACCGAGTGGCCCCACAAGACCAGGACCAAGCAGAAGAGCGGCAACGAGTGACCAAGCGGGACGTGTTCGAGTACGCGCTGGTGCGCGTGGTGCCCCGGGTGGAGCGCGGCGAGTGCTTCAACGCCGGAGTGATCGTCTACTGTCGGGCGCGCTCGTACGTCGCCGCGCGCACCCACCTCGACGAGGCGAAGCTCCTCGCGCTGGACCCGCAGGCCGACGTGACCGGCGTACGGGCGGCGCTGCGCGGGGTCGAGGGCGTGTGCAGCGGCGGTGAGCAGGCCGGCCAGGCGGCGGGCGACGACGCGGGCCGCCGGTTCCGCTGGCTGATCGCGCCGCGCAGCACGGTGGTGCAGCCGGGTCCGGTGCACACCGGGCTGACGGCCGACCCCGGGGCCGAAGTGGAACGGCTGCTCGACCTGTTGGTGCGCTGATCCGTTCGACCCCGGGACCCCCGGGCCCGGCGCCGTTGACACCGGGTGCCGGGGCTCCTAGCGTCTCCTCAGCTGAAGCTACTAAGCGGTTGCTCACCAAGGGCGACCGCCCAGAGGATTCCAAGGGCGAGGAGATCCAGCATGTCCACCACCGAGCAGCGCGTCGCCGTCGTGACCGGGGCGGCCCGGGGCATCGGCGCGGCCACCGCCGTGCGCCTGGCCGCCGAGGGCCGGGCGGTCGCCGTACTCGACCTCGACGAGGCGGCCTGCAAGGACACCGTCGAGGCCATCACCCGCGCCGGCGGCAAGGCCCTCGCGGTCGGCTGCGACGTATCGGACGCGGCGCAGGTGGAGGCGGCCGTCGAGCGCGTCGCGAGCGAGCTGGGCGCCCCGACCATCCTGGTCAACAACGCCGGTGTGCTGCGCGACAACCTGCTGTTCAAGATGAGCGACACCGACTGGGACACCGTCATGAACGTGCACCTGCGCGGTGCGTTCCTGATGGCGAGGGCCTGTCAGAAGCACATGGTGGACGCCAAGTTCGGCCGCATCGTCAACCTCTCCAGCAGCTCGGCCCTCGGCAACCGCGGCCAGCTCAACTACTCCGCCGCCAAGGCGGGGTTGCAGGGCTTCACCAAGACCCTGGCCATCGAGCTCGGCAAGTTCGGCGTCACCGCCAACGCCGTCGCCCCCGGCTTCATCGCCACGGAGATGACCGCCCAGACGGCGGCCCGGGTCGGCATGGGCTTCGAGGACTTCCAGGCCGCCGCGGCCACCCAGATCCCGGTGCAGCGCGTCGGCAACCCGGACGACATCGCCAACGCGATCGCCTTCTTCACGGGCGAGGCCGCGGGCTTCGTCTCCGGCCAGGTCCTGTACGTGGCCGGCGGCCCGCTCAACTGACGAGGGGCGGGACGCGGTCATGGCGTACGAAGGAACGGACAGCGGCAGGGTCGCGCTGATCACCGGCGCCAGCCGGGGCATCGGCTACGGCATCGCCGAGGCGCTGGTGGCCCGGGGCGACCGGGTGTGCATCACCGGCCGCAGCGAGGACGCGCTGAAGGAGGCCGTCGAGCGGCTCGGCGCGGACCGGGTGATCGGCGTCGCCGGCAAGGCGCACGACGAGGGCCACCAGGCCGTCGCCGTCGAGCGCACGATGGAGGCCTTCGGGCGGGTCGACTTCCTGATCAACAACGCGGGCACCAACCCGGTCTTCGGTCCGATCGCGGACCTGGACCTGAACGTCGCCCGCAAGGTCTTCGAGACCAACGTGATCTCCGCGCTGGGATTCGCCCAGCGCACCTGGCACGCCTGGCAGAAGGACAACGGCGGCGCGATCGTGAACATCGCCTCGATCGCCGGCGTCTCCGCCTCGCCCTTCATCGGCGCCTACGGGATGAGCAAGGCCGCCATGGTCAACCTCACCCTGCAGCTCGCGCACGAGATGGCACCGGGTGTCCGGGTCAACGCGATCGCTCCGGCGGTGGTGAAGACCAGGTTCGCGCAGGCGCTCTACGAGGGCCGGGAGGCGGAGGCCGCCGCGGCCTATCCGCTCGGCCGCCTGGGGGTTCCGGCGGACATCGGTGGAGCTGCGGCATTTCTGACCTCTGCACAAGCGGAATGGATCACCGGCCAAACTCTGGTCGTCGACGGAGGAATGTTCCTCAATGCCGGGGTTCACTGATCGATAATCGGACGTATTTGCCTCCCGCCGGGAGGCAAATACGTATCGAACTTGCGCGAAATCGGTCAAGTGTCACACCAAACCTACCCATTGGATTTGTGACGCACTGCGCTAGGGTTTGCCGCACCCCTGGCAGATCGAGGAGCGTGCACGTGTCCAACCGGACCAGAAGCCTGCAGATCACTGCGGCCCTTGCGTCCATATCCCTGCTCGCCGGATGCGGCATGCTTTCCGACGACAGCAAAGACGCCGAGAAGAGAATCGTCGTCGGCACGACGAGCGCCCCGAGCACCCTCGATCCGGCCGCCGCGTGGGACGGCTCCTGGGAGCTGTACCGCAACGTCTACCAGACCCTGCTGGCGTTCCCCACGGGCTCGTCCAAGCCCCAGCCGGACGCCGCCCAGAACTGCGAGTTCACCGATGCCGCGAACGAGTCGTACCGCTGCACCCTGCGCAAGGGCCTGAAGTTCTCCAACGGCGAGGCGCTCGACGCCAAGGCCGTCAAGTACTCGCTCGACCGCATCCGGACCATCGGCTCCAAGGTCGGCCCGAAGGACCTCTTCGGCAGCCTCGACAAGATCGAGACCCCCGACGCGCAGACCGTCGTCTTCCACCTGAAGACGCCCGACGCCACCTTCCCCTTCGTCCTCGGCTCGCCCGCCGCCTCGCTGGTCGCGCCCAAGGACTACCCGGCCGACAAGGTCCGCGAGGACGGCAAGATCACCGGCTCCGGCCCGTACCTGCTCGACTCGTACAAGGAGGGCAGCGAGGCCGTCCTCGGCAAGAACGCCGGCTACAGCGGCTTCGCGAACCGCCGCAACGACGGCGTCACCATCCGCTACTTCGCCGACGCCACCCAGATGGTCTCCGCGTTGAAGAACAAGGAGATCGACGCCACCTACCGAGGCCTGTCGGCCCCGCAGATCAAGGACCTGCAGTCGCCCGCCGCCCACGCGCAGGGCGTCCAGGTCGTCGAGAACGTCGGCGCCGAGATCCGCTACCTGGTGTTCAACCCCCAGGACCCCAACGTCAACAAGCTCCCGGTGCGCCAGGCGATCGCGCAGCTCATCGACCGCGGGGCGCTCGTCTCCAAGGTCTACCAGGGCACCGCCGAGCCCCTGTACTCGATGGTCCCCAAGGGTGTCGTGGGTCACAAGACGCCCTTCTACGACAAGTACGGCCAGTCCGACGTCGCCAAGGCCAAGAAGATCCTCAAGGACGCCGGGATCAACCAGCAGGTCGAGCTGACCTTCTGGTACACCACCGACCGCTACGGCGCCTCCACGGCCGACGAGTTCACCGAGATCAAGCGCCAGCTCGACGAGAGCGGCCTGTTCAAGGTCACCCTGCGCAGCCAGCCCTGGAAGACCTTCCAGGAGGGCTACAAGAGCGGCCAGTACCCGATCTTCGGCCGAGGCTGGTTCCCCGACTTCCCGGACCCGGACAACTTCATCGCGCCGTTCGTCGGCAAGGAGAACGCGGTCGGTACCCCGTACGAGCCCGCCGAGATCCTCACCGACCTGCTGCCCAAGTCCCGCCGCGAGGGCGACCGCGCCGCCGGCGTCCAGCAGTTCGAGCGCGCGCAGCAGATCTTCGCCGAGGACGTCCGGCTGCTGCCGCTGTGGCAGGGCAAGCTGTACGTCGCCGCGCGCGAGGACATCGCGGGCGGTGAGCGGGCCCTGGACCCGCAGACCGTCTTCCAGATGTGGGAGCTGTACCGCAAGACCAGCTGGTAGTCGCTGCGCCGGGGTCTTCGGACCCCGGCGGGTGAAGCGTTGTCAGTGGGCACCGGTAGGTTCTTGAGCTGTCGCACCACGCAGTTGCGCAGACTTGTACTACCGGAGGTTGTCGCCGTGACCCAGATGCTGCCCGAGTCCTGGCTCCCCGTCCTCGGCGAGGAGCTGGAACAGCCCTACTTCAAGGAGCTCATCGAGTTCGTCGAGAAGGAGCGGGCGAACGGGCCGGTCTACCCGCCCCGCGAGCAGGTCTTCGCGGCCCTCGAGGCCACCCCCTTCGAGAAGGTGAAGGTCCTGGTCCTCGGCCAGGACCCCTACCACGGCGCCGGCCAGGGCCACGGCCTCTGCTTCTCCGTCCGGCCGGGCGTCAAGACGCCGCCGTCGCTGCGCAACATCTACAAGGAGATGCACGCGGAGCTCGGCACGCCCGTCCCGGACAACGGCTACCTGATGCCGTGGGCCGAGCAGGGCGTCCTGCTGCTCAACGCGGTGCTCACCGTCCGTGAGGGCGAGGCCAACTCGCACAAGGGCAGGGGCTGGGAGAAGTTCACCGACGCGGTGATCCGCGCGGTGGCCGACCGCCCGGACCCGGCCGTCTTCGTGCTGTGGGGCGCCTACGCGCAGAAGAAGCTCCCGCTGATCGACGAGGAGCGCCACGTGGTCGTCAAGGGCGCCCACCCGTCCCCGCTGTCGGCGAAGAAGTTCTTCGGCTCCCAGCCCTTCACGCAGATCAACGAGGCCGTCGCCGCCCAGGGCCATGAGCCGATCGACTGGCGGATCCCGGACCTGGGCTGAGCCCCGACCGCGCCTCGGCGCCACGGGCGGCACCTCCGGCTAGCGTCGTGAGGATCAGACCGGAGCAGGTCTGGCAGACCCAGCCGGAGGCCGCAGTGACCGAGCAGCAGGAGGCGTCGGAGGACGCCGTCATGACCCGGATCGGCCAGGCGGTCATCCTGCTGCACGCCGGGGACCGTGAGGAGGCCCGCAACCGGCTCCGCGACCTGTGGACCGAGCTCGGCGAGGACGCCGCCGGCCTGCACCGGTGCACCCTCGCGCACTACATGGCCGACGCCCAGGACGACCCCGCCGACGAGCTGGCCTGGGACCTGCGCGCCCTGACCGCCGCCTGCGGGCCGCGGGACGGGCCGCAGCCGGAGCAGGGGGTCGGGCCGGAGCCGGGGGAGGGACCCGGACAGGAGCCGGCAGAAGGGCCGGATCCGGCCGTGCGGGTGCTCTACCCCTCCCTCCACCTGAGCCTCGCCGCCGACTACCTGAAGCTGCAGCGCCCCGAGGAGGCGCGGGTCCACCTGGCCCGGGCCTGGGCCGCCGCCGGGGTGCTCCCGGACGACGGCTACGGCTACGGCGACGGCGTACGGGCCGCCCTGACGCGTCTGGAACGGCTGCTCGCCGGGAACCCGGGCGGGGAGCCCAGACCGTTCCCGGAGCAGCACCCCTGACGCCCGCCGGACCCGCCGGGAGCCCGGGGCCGCGCGGGGCGGCGGTAGGGACGTGCAGGGGACGTGCGGGTGTCAGCCGCGGACTCCCTCGCAGATCCGGGCCTCGGCGCTGTCCGAGGCCCAGCGGCCGTGCTTGCGGCCCATCGCGCACACGTCGGCGGGCCGGACGGGCAGCTTGTCCGCCAGCCCGCGTGCCACCCCGGTCTTCGGGTCCAGCGCATCGGGGCGGTTCGACTGGCTCCCCGACGCCGGCTTCGCGGCCCCGCGCGGCTCGGGGATGTCCGGGACCGGCGGTACGGCCTTCGGGGCCTCCCCGGCGGCCGCTGCGACCGCTGCCGCCGGGCCCGCAGGGGCGACCGGAGGCCGGCCGTGCCCCGCGGCCGTGGCCGCCGGCCGCGCGGACTGCTCCGGCAACGCCTCGAGCGCCTCCAGGGCAGGTGCCTGGACCTCCACCGGAGCCGTCCCCGGGCCACCGCGCGCCTCGTGCTGCGGGGCGGCGCCCCGCGTGGTTCCGGGAGCGCCCGCCGGCTGCACCGGGGCGGGGGTCACATTCACACAGCCGGACACCGCCGAGACGGCGCAGGCGACGGAGAGCAGCAGCTTCGTCGTGGTTCGGGTTGGGTGCACTCGGGCAACTCTGCTGTGCGAGGACCCCGTTGCGGAAACCCGGAGCCGATATTCACTCCGCACGGGTGACGCCGCGTCCCCCGGACACCCCCGCCCCCGGCCCGGACCGGCGTCAGTCGCCGGTGGCGCCGTCGATCTGCTCGCGCAGGAGATCCGCGTGGCCGTTGTGGCGGGCGTACTCCTCGATCATGTGGGTGTAGACCCAGCGCAGGCTGAACCCCTCGCCCCGGTGGTGGCTCTCCGGCTTCGACATCAGGTCCAGCGAACGGCCCGCCGCGGCCTCCCGGGCCAGCTCCACCTCGGCCCGCCACACCCGCTCCGCCTCGGCGAAGGTGTCCTGCGCGGTGAAGTGGAAGTCGCCGTCCCGGTCCTCCCGGGTGCTGTACAGGTCGGGCAGGTCCTCGCCCAGCATGATCTCCCGGAACCAGTACCGCTCCACCTCCGCCATGTGCCGGACGAGGCCCATCAGGCTCAGTTCGGAGGGCGGCAGCGGCATGCGGCGCAGCTCCTCCTCCCCGAGGCCCTCGCACTTCCAGGCGAGGGTGGCGCGGTGGTAGTCCAGCCAGCCCTCCAGCATCGCGCGCTCGTCGGCGGAGGTGGAGGGCTCGGTGCGGTGTGATCCCGAAGTCATCGTCATGGCCGCCATCCTCGGGCCAACCGGCGGGTCTCCACCAGGGATTAAGCTGCGGGGGTCCACGAGATAACACCTGGAGGTCCGCGGTGAAGGTCGGCGTCATCGGACTGGGCGACATCGCGCAGAAGGCGTACCTGCCCGTGCTCACGGCCCGGCCCGGCCTGGAGCTGCACCTGCAGACCCGTACCCCCGCCACCCTGGAGCGGGTCGCGGAGGGCCACCACGTCCCGGCGGAGCGCCGCCACACCGATCTCGACGCCCTGCTGGCCGAGGGCCTCGGAGCGGCGTTCGTGCACGCCCCGACCGACGTCCACCCCGAGATCGTCGCCCGGCTGCTCGAGGCCGGCGTGCCGACGTACGTGGACAAGCCGCTGGCCTACGAGATCGACGACTCGCGGCGCCTGGTGGAGCTCGCCGAGGCGCGCGGAGTCCCGCTCGCCGTGGGCTTCAACCGCCGCCACGCGCCCGGGTACGCCCAGTGCGTCGAGCACCCGCGCGACCTGATCGTCCTGCAGAAGAACCGGGTGGGGCTGCCCGAGGACCCGCGGACCCTCGTCCTCGACGACTTCATCCACGTCGTGGACACCCTGCGCTTCCTGCTGCCCGGCGAGGCCGACCACGTCGACGTCCGGGCCCGGGTCCGGGACGGGCTGATGGACCAGGTCGTGCTGCAGTTGTCCGGGCCCGGCTTCACCGCGCTCGGGATCATGAACCGGCGGTCCGGGTCGGCCGAGGAGGTCCTGGAGGTGTCCGGGCAGGACACCAAGCGGCAGGTCGTGAACCTCGCCGAGGTCATCGACCACCGCGGTCAGCCGACCGTGCGCCGCCGCGGCGACTGGGTGCCCGTGGCCCGCCAGCGCGGCATCGAGCAGGCCGTCGACACCTTCCTGGAGGCCGTCGCGGCCGGGAAGGCGGTCAGCGCCCGGGACGCCCTGCTGACCCACGAGCTGTGCGAGCGGGTGGTGCTGGCCGCTCTGGAGCAGGCCTCCTGAGCCGCAGCGAACGGATCCCCTCGGCGGCGCAGTACACCGCGAGCAGCGCGAGGCCGACCCCCACCGGCCAGTCGCCGAAGCGGACGTAGGGCGTCGTGCCGCGGGCGAGCGGGACCTCGTACACCCGGGCCGTGCTCGCCGAGACGGGCAGCGGCGGGCCGATCCGCGCGCCGGCGGGGCCGTAGACGGAGCTGATGCCGGTGAGGGTGGCGTGCACCACCGGGCGGCCGGTCTCCGCGGCGCGCAGCGCGCCGAGCGAGGCGTGCTGGGCCGGGGCCCAGCTGCTCTGGAAGGTGGAGGTGGCCGACTGGGTGACGAGCAGACCGGCCCCGTCGCGGACGAGGCGGCGGCTCATGTCGGGGAAGGCCGACTCGAAGCAGACCAGCGGGCCGATCCGCATCCCGGCCGGCCCGCCCGGCAGCTCCATCAGCACCGGGGCCGCGCCGCTGCGCCGGTCCTCGCCCGCGGCCCGGCCGACCGAGGTGGCCCAGCCGAGCAGGGACCGGGCCGGGACGTACTCGCCGAACGGGACCAGGCGCATCTTGTCGTACCGGTCGCCCGTCGGACCGCGCGGGCCGACCAGCACGGAGCTCTTGAAGATGCCCTCCCCGCCGCTCCCGCCCACGGCCGGGCGCCCCGGCGCGGCTGCGGCCGCGGTCGCCGGGCGCGGGGCCGCCGGTTGCCGGGCGTCGACGTTGACCAGCAGCGGAGCCCCCACTTCCGCGGACAGTGCGGCCAGCCGCCGGGACAGGTCCGGGCGGGCCGCCAGGTCCGCGCCGACGCTGCTCTCCCCCCACACCACCAGGTCCAGCGGCCTGCCGGCCAGGGTCCGGGTCAGCCGCTCCCCGGCGGCGAAGCGCCGCTCCGCGCTGTCGGGGCCGTCCGCCACCACGCCCGGCTGGACGACGGCCACCCGGAGCAGGCCCGAGGCCTCCGGCCGCGGCAGCCACAGCCACACGGCCCCCGTCAGCACCGCGCACCCCGCGAGCCCGGCCAACGCCGGGACCCGGGCACGGGGCACCGCGATCAGCAGCATCACCGCGCAGTTCACCGCCACCACCAGCAGGCTCACCAGCCACACCCCGCCCACCGAAGCGAGTCGCAGTACCGGCGGCACCTGCCACTGGCTCGCCCCCAGCAGCCCCCACGGCCCGCCCAGCCCCTGCCAGGACCGGGCCAGCTCCGACAGCAGCCAGCCCGCGGGGACGAGCACCAGGGCGGCCGCCGCCCGACCCGGCCCGGGGGTCCCGCCGAGCAACTCGCGCACCAGCAGCGCCCAGGGGATACAGAGCAGGCCCAGCAGGGCCGCGATCGGCAGCAGGAACACGTGCAGGCTGGGCAGCAGCCAGTGGTGCACGGCCACGATGAACCCGGCGCCGCCCAGCCAGCCCTCCCAGGCCGCCCGTCGCCCGGTCGGCGCCGACCTCAGCAGCAGCATCCAGGGCACGAGGGCGACGTACGCCCACCACCACAGGGCGGGGGCGGGGAAGGCGAGGCACGGCAGCGCCCCCGCGGCGGTCGCCGCGGCCGCACGCCAGTACCGGGTACGCCTCGGGACCGTGACCATGAGCGCCTCCGCTTCCAGTGTGGGACAGGGCCCTCCCGGCCGCTCACGCGGAGACATGGCGCCACTTCTCGTGCACGGTGACCCCGGTCAGCCGCCAGCCGTCGCGAGGAGTGCGGGCCAGGGCGAAGGTGTAGCGGCCGGCGGCGACGAAGTTCGGGACGGTCACGGGCCCGCCGGCGCCGCTGCCGTCGAGCCGCATCGGGTTGACGAAATCGGCCAGGACCTCGGCCCGGTCGGCGGCCCAGCCGCCGGCGTCGGCCAGCCGGACCAACCGGTTGACGATCAGGTGCTGGCGCACCGGGAACAGCTGCATGGCCTCCGCGAGCCAGTCCGCCACCTCCTCGGCCGGGCCCTCGATGCCGCCGGCCGAGCTGTAGTCGGCGCGCCCGCCGGGCGCGAAGAGTGCGCGGTACGCCGCCCAGTCGCCGTCGTCCACGGCCCTCGCGTACCCCGTGACCACCTCGTCGATCGCCAGCCGGTCCATGACCGAGGCGAGATCCACACGCTGCGTCATCGGGTCAGTGTGGGGGCGCCGGGCGGCCAGGCCAAGGGGCGTGCGCCGGCCAGTCCGACCGGGCCGCGGTCAGTGGCCGGAATACGGCTCCCGTTGCCGGACCACGACCAGGAACGCGTCGCTGGCCAGGTCCATCACCACCTCGGCGGGCACGCCCTCGCGCATCCGCTGGGCGGCGTACTCCTCGGCGGGCCAGCTCCCCCTCGGGCTCCCCGCCGGGAACCGCTCCAGCACCACTCGTCCCATGGGGCACCCCCTGCTGCTCGGCTTCGGGACTATGACACTCTTCGGGCACAACGACGCGAAGGCCGCCCGGGAACGTTCCCGGGCGGCCTGGCGGTTCACGCGAAGCGGTGAGCGCGGGGGCGTCCTAGCCCGCCGACTCGGCGGCGTGGGGGCTCAGCACGCCCATGCTGACGAGGACGAACAGCAGGATGCCCAGCAGGATGCGGTAGATCACGAAGGGCATGAAGCTCTTGGTGGTGATGAACTTCATGAACCAGGCGATGACGGCGTAGCCGACGGCGAAGGCGATGACCGTCGCGAAGATCGTCTGGCCCCAGGAGACGGGACCCTCGCCGATGTGCTTCAGCTCCAGTCCGCCGGAGGCCAGCACGGCCGGGATGGCGAGGAGGAAGGAGTAGCGGGCGGCGGCTTCGCGGGTGAAGCCCATCAGCAGACCACCGGAGATCGTCGCACCGGACCGGGAGACGCCCGGGACCAGCGCCATGGCCTGGCACACACCGAAGATCAGGCCGTCCCTGACGCCCAGCTCGCGCAGGGTCTTGCGCTCGCGGACGGCGCGGTGCCGGCCGCCCTCCTCGTCCCGGGCCGCCAGCCGGTCGGCGGCACCGAGCACGACGCCCATGACGATCAGAGTGGTGGCGGTCAGCCGCAGGTCGCGGAAGGGGCCCTCGATCTGGTCCTTGAACAGCAGGCCCAGCACGCCGATCGGGATCGAGCCGACGATCACCAGCCAGCCCATCTTGGCGTCCTGCTCGGCACGCAGCGACTTCGTGTACAGCGAGCGGAACCAGGTGGAGACGATCTTCGCGATGTCCTTGCGGAAGTAGATCAGCACGGCGGCCTCGGTGCCGATCTGGGTGATCGCCGTGAAGGCCGCGCCCGGGTCCTCCCAGCCGGCGAACGCCGCGGTCAGCCGGAGATGGGCGCTGGAGGAGATCGGGAGGAACTCCGTAAGCCCCTGGACGAGACCGAGGATTAGGGATTCGAACCAGCTCATCGGGGTGCGTTCGTCCTTGTGATCGTCGGGAAGTTCGGGTCCGATGCTAGGGCCCGTGGGACGCGGCTCCGACCACAGGGGGGTGCTCGTGCAGCGGTCCCCGATCCGCGGTCCGTGCCGGGCGCGCGAGCCGGTGCCGCTTGCGCCATCCGACGACGGCAGCCGCCACCAGGGACGCGGCGATGAATCCGAACGAGAGGAGGAAGGCCGGCGAGCCCGGCGACGAGGCGCTGGCCCCGGCGACGACGTACGCCGCGGTGTTCGGCACGACGCCGATCGCGGTGGCGGCCAGGAACGGCAGCCAGCCGCAACGGGAGACCGCGGCGCAGTAGTTGGCAGCCGCGAACGGCAGTCCGGGGAAGATCCGGACCGCCAGCATCGAGCGGAAGCCGTGCCGGGCCAGCTGGTCGTCGGCCGCGAGCAGCCAGCGCCCCCGCAGCAGCGGGCGCAGTGCGTCCTGACCCATGGCCCGGCCCAGGCCGAAGGAGATCCCGGCTCCCAGGACCGAGCCGGCCACCGCGGCGGCCAGGCCGAACGGGATGCCGAACAACGCCCCGGCGGCCAGGTTCAGCAGCGGCCGCGGCACGAGGGCCGCGGTGCCCAGACCGTACGCGCCCGCGAACATCAGTGCCGCCGCGCCCACCGGCAGCCCGGGCGGCCACCCCTCCGACAGGATGCGCTGGGGCTCGAACAGCAGCACGCACACGCCGGACGCGAGCAGCAGCACGACGAGCAGCGACAGCCGGGTCCACGGCGCCAGGAGGAGGGACATCCGGGGAGGGTATCCGACGTATGCGGCGCCCCACCGTAATCCAGGCCTCATGCGGAGGAACGACCGGCGTCCGCCGCGGCCCCGCGCAGCGCCTCCCGGGGGTGATCGGCCCTCCTGGAAGAGGTCCCCGTCGTCCCGGAATTCAACGGAAGTTCATTCGACGGAAATTCGTTCGACGTGGGCGCGGCCGGTGCGGCAGCATCTGCCCCATGTCCCGGTACGCCTCCCCCGCAGCGCCGTCCGCAGTCGCGGACGCGCCGGAGGCTGCCGTCCTGCTCTTCGAGGCACCGGCCTTCGCCGCGGTCGACGGCGCACGAAGCTGACCCTTCCCGGACAGTCCGGCGGACCCCGCAGGGGGAGGGTCGGCCGGCCCCAGGGGTCCCGTGCCGGCTTCGGCCGGCCGCAGCAGCGCCATGTACACGGGAAGGGACATCATGGCCAAGACGGCCTTCGTGCGCACCAAGCCGCACCTCAACATCGGCACCATGGGTCACGTCGACCACGGCAAGACCACCCTCACCGCCGCCATCACCAAGGTCCTCGCCGACCGGGGCGGCGCCTCCTACGTGCCCTTCGACCGCATCGACCGGGCGCCGGAGGAGGCCCGGCGCGGCATCACGATCAACCTCGCGCACGTCGAGTACGAGACCGACACCCGGCACTACGCCCACGTCGACATGCCCGGCCACGCCGACTACGTCAAGAACATGGTCACCGGCGCCGCCCAGCTCGACGGGGCGATCCTCGTCGTCTCCGCGCTCGACGGGGTCATGCCGCAAACCGCCGAGCACGTGCTCCTCGCCCGGCAGGTCGGCGTCGACCACATCGTCGTCGCCCTCAACAAGGCCGACGCCGGGGACCCCGAGCTGACCGACCTGGTCGAGCTGGAGGTCCGGGAGCTGCTCACCGCCCACGGCTACGGCGGGGACGGCGCACCGGTCGTACGGGTCTCCGGGCTCGGGGCGCTCGACGGCGACCCGCGGTGGACCGGGGCGATCGAGGCGCTGCTGGACGCGGTGGACACGTACGTCCCGATGCCGGTGCGGTACACGGACGCGCCGTTCCTGATGCCGGTGGAGAACGTGCTGACCATCACCGGGCGCGGGACCGTCGTGACCGGATCCGTCGAGCGCGGGCGGGTGCGCCCCGGCGACCGGGTCAGCGTCCTCGGCGGCGACGGCGAGCCGGTGGAGACCGTGGTCATCGGCCTGGAGACCTTCGGCAAGCCGATGGAGTCCGCCGAGGCCGGGGACAACGTGGCGCTGCTGCTGCGCGGGGTGCCGCGCGACGGGGTGCGCCGCGGGCAGGTGGTCGCCGCGCCCGGCAGCGTGGACCCGAGGCGGCGCTTCACCGCGCAGGTGTACGTGCTGTCCGCGCGGGAGGGCGGGCGCACCACCCCGCTGTCGACCGGGTACCGGCCGCAGTTCTACATCCGCACCGCCGACGTGGTCGGTGACGTGGACCTGGGCGCGGCCGCGGTGGCCCGGCCGGGCGACACGGTCGCCATGACCGTCGAGCTCGGCCGGGACGTGCCGCTGGAGGCGGGGCTCGGCTTCGCGATCCGCGAGGGCGGGCGGACGATCGGCGCGGGGACGGTGACGACGGTCCTCGACTGAGGCGCCCCGGCCTGGTGGCGGCGGTCCCGGTACGCCAGACTGCCGTCACCACAGGGCGTGACACGAGGAGGCGCGGACGGCATGGGCGGCACGGGCGGCGCAGGCACGGCACTGGTGCTCGGCGGCGGAGGGCTGACCGGCATCGGCTGGGAGTCCGGGATCCTGTACGGGCTCGCGCGGGCGGGCGTGGACCTGTTCGGCGCCGACCTGGTCGTCGGCACCTCCGCGGGCTCGCTCGTCGGGGCCCAACTGGCCTCCGGCCGGCTCACCCCGCGCGAGCTGTACGAGCGCCAGCTCGCCGACCCCGCGGGCGAGCCCGTGGCCCGGTTCGGCGGCGGGCTCGTCGCCCGGTACGCGCTGGCGATGCTCCGCTCGCGGGACGGGGCCGCCTACCGCAGGCGCGTCGGGGGGATGGCCCTGGCCGCCGACACGGGCGAGGAGGCGGAGCGGCGCGAGGTGATCGCGGCCCGGCGGGTCTCGCACGAATGGCCCGCCGGGCGACGGCTCGTGGTCACCGCGGTCGACGCGCTCAGCGGCGAACTCGCCGCCTTCGACCGGGACAGCGGCACCGGCCTGGTGGACGCCGTCTCGGCGAGCTGCGCGGTGCCCGGGGTGTGGCCGCCGGTGACGGTCGGGGAGCGCCGCTACATCGACGGCGGGATGCGCTCCGCGGCCAACGCGGACCTCGCCGCGGGCTGCGACCGGGTGGTCGTCCTCGCCCCGATGACCCTGGGTTCCGGGCACGTCCCCGCGCCGGCCGCCCAGGCGGCGCGGCTGCGGGAGGCGGGCGCCCGGGTGTTGCTGATCACCCCGTCCGCCGAGGCCCGCAAGGCCTTCGGGCGCAATGTCCTGGACCCGGCACGACGGGCCCCGGCGGCCCGGGCCGGTCTCGCCCAGGCCGCGCTGCACGCCGCCGAGGCCGCCGCGGTGTGGGCGGGCTGACGGCGCGTACGGGGGCATCCGGCCGGCGGGCCGGGGCCCGGGTGCGGGAACGGCGGCCCGGGTGCGGGCCGCCGTACGGGCCCTCGTACGGGCGGGCCGTGCGGCTGCCGGACAATGGTGCGGTGAGCGAGGAACAGATCCCGGTGATCCGGGCCGTGGGCCAGGGCACCGCCAAACTGATGCCGGACGTGGACCGGGACCGGGCCTGGCTGCTGACCGTCGACGGGGCCCCGCAGTCGTACGTGGACCTCGACGATCCGGAGCACCTGGAGTTCGAGTACGCACGCCGCCTCGCCCACGTCCTGGACTGTGCCGCGGAGCCCGGCGCCGCCCTGGACCTGCTGCACCTCGGCGGCGGCGCGCTGATGCTGCCCCGGTACGCGGCGGCGACCCGGCCGGGCTCCCGGCAGACCGTCGTGGAGTTCGACGCGGCCCTCGTGGGCCTGGTCGAGGAGCACCTGCCGCTCCCGCCCGGGTCCGGGGTCACGGTGCACGCGGCGGACGCACGGGCCTGGCTGGAGGGCGCGGCCCCGGCGGGCGCGGACGTGATCGTGGCCGACGTGTTCGGCGGCTCGCGGGTGCCGGCCGCGCTGACCTCCCTGGAGTACGCGCGGGAGGCGGCGCGGGTCCTGCGACCGGGCGGGCTCTACGCGGCGAACCTGGCCGACGGGGCGCCGTTCGACTTCCTCCGCGGCCAGCTCGCCACCTTCCGCGCCGTGTTCGGGCAGGTCGCCCTCGTCGCGGAGCCGGGCGTGCTGCGCGGGCGCCGCTTCGGCAACGCCGTGCTGCTCGCCGCCGACCGGGAGCTGCCGGTCGGGGCCCTGGCCCGGCGGTGCGCGGCCGACGCCTTCCCCGCACGGGTGGTGGCCGGCGCGGAGCTGGACCGGTTCGTGCGCGGGGCCGCGCCGGTGGTCGACGCCGAAGCCGCGGGCTCCCCCGAGCCGCCCGACGGGGCGTTCGGCATCGGCTGAGCCCGCCCGACGGGGCGGCACCGGCCGAGGCCGCCCGCGCGGGCCCGACGTCCTGCCGCCGCCCGGCCGGGCCGGCCTCAGTGCTCCGCGGCGCTGGTTCCCGCGGCCGGGGACGCTGCCGGGACCCCGGCCGAGCCGGTCTTCGCGGACCCGGGCCCGCGCGTGAGCCGGCGGACGTCCGGGACGGCGAGGACCGCGGCCGTGACCGCCACGACCAGCGTGGCGCACCCCCACAGTGCGGCGGTGCGGCCGAAGGCCGACTCGACCGGCCCGGCCACGGCGGTGGCCAGCGGCAGCAGCGACACCGAGCCGAACCAGTCATAGGCGGAGACCCGGGAGAACTTCTCCGGCGGGATCTCCTGGTGCAGGGCCGTCATCCAGTTCACACCGAACACCTCGACGGCCGTGCCGCTCACGAACATCACCGCGCACAGGGCCCACACGGGCAGCGGCACCGCCAGCCCCGCCGACGGCAGCGCGAGCGGGAACACGCACAGGGTGCCCACCAACAGCAGCCGGCGCGGCTTCCACAGCATCATCAGCACGGCGCCGGCGATGGTGCCGACCCCGAAGAGGGAGAGGGCCAGGCCCCAGGGGGCGGGCCCGCCCAGCCGGTCGCGGGCCACGAGCGGTCCGTACACGGCGTCCGCCGCACCGACGACGGCGACGACCACGGAGAACTGGAGCACGATCCCCCACAGCCAGGGGCGGGTACGGACCTCCACCCAGCCCTCGCGCAGATCGGCCAGCAGGCCGCGGCTCGGCGCCGGAGCCGCGACCAGGCTCACGTCCAGGGCGGCGCGCAGCGCTCCGGCGAGGGCGAACGCGGCCGCGTCCACGGCGAGTACCCAGCCGGGCCCGAAGGCGGCGATCAGCGCGCCACCGAGGGCGGCTCCGCCGATGCCGGCGCCGTTCACGGCCATCCGGAAGAGGGCGAAGGCGCGGTTGGCGTGCCCGGCGGAGACGCTGGCGAACAGCATGCCCTCGGCGGCCGGGTTGAAGAAGGCCGTGCCGGTGCCGCAGAGCGCGGTGAGCAGCATCATCTGCCACAGCTGCGGGTCCCCGGCGAGGACGAGGACGGCGAAGGCGGCCTGAGACAGGCAGTTGAGGGCGTTGGCCGCGACCATCACGCGGTGGCGCGGCAGCCGGTCGGCGACCGCGCCGCCGATCAGCAGGAAGAGGACCAGCGGAAGCGTGCGGGCCGCCGCCACCAGGCCGACGTCCCCGGCCGATCCGCCCGCCTCCAGGACGGCGAACGCCGAGGCGATGAGCGCCCCCTGGCTGCCGAGGTTGGTGATGACGGCGGCAGCCGTGAGCAGCGTGTAGTTGCGCCCGGCCCCGTCGGGCCGGCGGCGGGGGACGGGGAGGGCGGTACGGGAGCGCACCCCCGGACTATCCCCGGCCCGGGCCGGGTAATCCAAATGGATTACCCGGCGGCCTTCCGGCCGGGGCCGGCGGACCGGCTACTGCTTGGGCAGCAGCCGGATGGAGCTGAGCATCTTCTCGTAGACGTCGGCGGCGACCTCGTCCTTGACGCCCGCCGCGCCGACCATCACGAAGCTGGCGAAGTCGCCCTCACCGTTCTTGAAGGCGAATCCGACCGCCTTGCCGTCGGAGGAGCACTTGTGCTCCTTCTTCACGTTGGGAGCGGTGGCGATCACCATGTGGCCCTTGAGGCCGGAGGCCGTCGTGTACTCCTTGGGGTCGGTCACCTTGACCGTTCCCTTGGGCTCCTGCTGGGCGTAGGCGGCCCAGACCCAGGTGCCCGTGTTGTCGGTCGCGACCTGCTGGGTGTCCTTGGCGCCCTGGGCGCCCTTGATGCCCGTGTCCGCGAGCGAGAACTTCTCCAGCCTGCCGTCCTTGTCCTTGTCGATCGTGCACCACTCCTCCTTGAGGGTTGCGGTGCCGGACATGGTGATGACGGGCTTGCCGTCCTTCTCGTCGGCGATCGAGATGGACACGCCGGCGTTGTTCACGTTCCAGTCGGCGGGCACGTCGTAGGCGGCGCTGTACTTCGTGTTGACCACGGTCTTCCAGCCCGGGATGACCGGCTTGACCTCACCGCCCGCGCGCGGGTTGTCGCTCGGGGAGGCCGGGGCCGGGGGCGTCTCCGGAGCCGAGGAGGCGGCGGCGGGCTTGTTGTTCTGTTCGTCGCCCTTGTCGTCCCGGGTGAGGACGAAGGCTCCGGTCGCCGCCGCGGCCACGACCACCGCGGACGCGGCGACGATGGCCACCGTCTTGGTGGAGAGCCCGCCGCCCCCGCCCCCGCCGCCGCTCGGCGGGGCCGGGACGGTCTGCTGGGGCTGGGTCCACGGCTGGGTCGGCGCCTGGTAGCCCGCCTGCGGGTACCCGTAACCCGGCTGTTGCTGGTACGGGTTGGGCTGTCCCGGCTGTCCCGGCTGTCCCGGCTGTCCCGGCTGTCCCGGCTGTCCCGGCTGTCCCGGCGGCTGCTGCTGGTACGGATTGTGTTGCGCGTCCTGAGGGTTCTGCTGTCCCCCGGGCGGCTGCTGCTGTCCTGGCCACATGGCCGGTAACGATAGTGGGAGTGGCCGACAGGGGCCACGGCCGCCCCCGTGACGGGTCTGGTCAAGGACACCTACTCGTGGGTAACATCGCCTGCCATGAGCGCAGACCAGATGAACGTGGGCGAACTGCTCGCCGCGACCGTGCCGATGGCCCGGACCCTGAACCTCGAGTTCCTGGAGACCACCCCCGAGCGCGCGGTCGTCCGCCTGCCCGACCAGCCGGACTACCACAACCACGTGGGCGGTCCGCACGCCGGCGCCATGTTCACCCTCGCCGAGTCCGCCAGCGGCGCCATCGTCCTGGCCGCCTTCGGCGACCAGCTCTCGCGCGCCGTGCCGCTCGCCGTGAAGGCCGAGATCGCCTACAAGAAGCTCGCCAAGGGCGTGGTCACGGCCACCGCCACGCTCGGCCGACCGGCCGCCGAGATCGTCGCCGAGCTCGACGCGGGCGGCCGTCCCGAGTTCCCGGTCACCATCGCCATCCAGCGCGACGACGAGGCCGTGACCGGCGAGATGACCGTCGTGTGGACCCTGCGCCCCAACG
This sequence comes from Streptomyces sp. NPDC029014, assembly GCF_055564695.1. NCBI lineage: Bacteria > Bacillati > Actinomycetota > Actinomycetes > Kitasatosporales > Streptomycetaceae > Streptomyces > Streptomyces sp. NPDC029014. The sequence continues at coordinate 159 of NZ_JBVHVT010000104.1, read as the reverse complement.
CATGACCACACGTTCCCCGGGGGAAGAGTGGGGGGGGGGGGGGGGGGGGGGGGGGGGGGCGGGGGGGGGGGGGGGGGGGGGGGGGGGGGGGGGGGGGGGGCGCTCGGTGTATCCTAAATTGTATCGGGCGTCGCCCTGCCCCGCCCCCCCGCCCCCTCC